>JAUVKN010000182.1 GCA_030596245.1 Bacteroidia bacterium
CACAAAAGGTGCACCAGAAGTCACCTCCCAACATCATTTTTATCATGTCGGACGATCATGCCTACCAGGCGATCAGTGCCTACAGTGATCATTTGATGCAGACACCCAACATCGACCGCATTGCCAGTGAGGGTATGCTCTTTTCCAATGCCTGTGTGACCAACTCAATCTGTGCCCCGTCCAGGGCTACCATCCTCACCGGCAAACACTGTCACTTGCACGGAAAGATCGACAACGTGTTACCTTTTGATACCACCCAGGTTACCTTTCCTCAGCTGTTTCAGCAAGCCGGGTACCAGACGGCCATGTTCGGAAAGTTGCATTTTGGAAACAATCCAAAGGGGATCGATGAATTTAAGATCCTGCCCGGACAGGGAAGCTACTATAATCCTGACTTCATTACCAATGAAGGGCGTGTTAAAATAGAAGGATATACCACGGATATAATTACACAGGAGACGATGGATTGGATGAAGAACCGGAGGAACCCTGATAAGCCTTTCTTGCTTTTCTATCTTCACAAGGCCCCCCACCGTGCATGGTTGCCTGCCGAACGGCACTATAAGGAGTATATCCATAAAACCTTTCCTGAACCGGCCACACTATTTGATGATTACCAGGGACGTGGCTCTGCGGCAAAAGCAGCCGAAATGAATATCCTCTTACACCAGCATTGGGCTGGAGACTCCAAACTCTATCCTGAAGTGATGGATGAACTTGGTATTGAGCCTACTTCCCAATGGGATAAAATGGCCATGCAAGCTGCGCTGAACCGTTTTACCGATGACCAGAGAGAAGCATGGAATGCGGTATATGGCCCCATGAACGAGGAGTTTAAGACGATCTATCCCACCATGAACGATAAAGAGAAGATGAGCTGGCGCTATCAGCGATACATGCAGGATTATCTGGGATGTATTGCCTCAGTGGATGAGGGTGTGGGAACCCTGCTTGATTACCTGGATGCGGAGGGCCTTACCGAAAATACCATCGTGGTTTACACATCCGATCAGGGATTCTACCTGGGGGAGCATGGTTGGTATGACAAGCGGTTTATCTATGACGAATCATTTAAAACCCCATTGCTGGTGCGCTGGCCCGGGGTCACAGAGGCAGGAAGTACCAATGACCAGATGGTGCAGAACCTGGATTTTGCCCAGACTTTTCTGGATGCAGCCGGGATAGAGGCTCCCAATGATATGCAGGGAGAAAGCATTGTTCCGCTGTTAAAGGGAGCAGATGACCAGTGGGACCGGGAAGCCGTCTATTATCACTATTATGAATACCCTGGTTGGCATATGGTGAAGCGTCACTACGGCGTTGTAACCCGGGAGTACAAGCTGGCACATTTTTACTATGATATAGACGAATGGGAATTGTATGACCGCCAGAAAGATCCCATGGAATTGAAAAATGAATATGACAACCCGGAATATGCCCGGATCATAGAAGGGTTGAAAGAGGAGCTGGCAGAACTGAGGGTGAAGTACAGAGATTCGGAAGAACTTGATAAGAGCTACATTGATTTGATTACCCAAAAATAAAAGTATGTCATTATGAGCCTATCTTTAAACAATGCGATTCTGTCGGTTGCGCTGCTACTGGGATTTTCAGTATCAAGTTGCAGGTCAGAAAAAGATACCCGAGATACCATTCTCCCTTCCGACCTTCCTAACATCGTTCTGATCGTTGCTGACGATCATGGGACGGGTGACCTGGGGTGTTATGGGAACAATGCTGTGAAGACGCCCAATCTGGATTACCTCGCTTCTGAAGGGATCCGTTTTACACGTGCACACTGCACTTCAGCTTCCTGCAGTGCCAGCCGCTCTGTGATCCTAACCGGATTGTACAACCATGCCAATGGTCACTTTGGTCACCAGCACCACTTTCACCACTTTTCAGCCTTTGACCATGTCTATTCGCTTCCTGTGTATCTGGAAGAACTGGCTGGATACCATACTGGCCGGATCGGAAAGTACCATGTGGCACCGGAAGAGGTATTTTATTTTCAGGAGGTAATGCATGCCAATTCACGCAATGCTTTGGCCATGGCAGATAGCTGCATTGGATTCATTGAGCAAAACCGGAACCACCCTTTCTTCCTTTACTTCTGCACCTCCGATCCCCACAGGTCAGGGCCCGTAAGTGATGAACCGCTGGCTCCGGATGCATTCGGAAACATTAAAGGTGGTCATACGGGTGTGGAAGAGACCTACTTTACCACCGAAGATGTCATTGTTCCTCCCTATCTTCCTGAATCAAATGCGTGCAGGGAAGAGTTGGCCCAGTATTATCAGTCTGTGGCCCGTATTGATTATGGTGTGGGCAGATTGTTCGGTCACCTGAAAAATGCTGGTGTCTGGGACAATACGGTGATTATCTATATATCTGACAATGGGATCGCCTTTGCGGGTGCCAAGACCACCGTTTATCAGCCGGGGATCAATCTTCCCTGTCTCGTTAAAAATGCTGCTGGAGAAAACAAAGGAATGGTTACTGATGCCATGATCAACTGGGCCGATCTGACTCCCACCATCCTGGACCTTGTGGGTGTGTTACCCGAAGCCAATCAGTTGATGGCAGACAGGGTAGAGGATCCCAAAATGAATTGGAACAACACAGCCAACGAATCTCTCCAGGGACGTTCCTTCAAAGCTGTAATGGAGGATGTGAATGCGGAGGGTTTTGATGAGACCTATGCCTCCCATACCTTTCATGAGATCACCATGTACTATCCCATGAAGTCGGTGATCACCCGCAAATATAAACTGATCTGGAACATCGCCTGGCAACTGCCTTATCCTCATGCTGCAGACTTGTGGGTCTCATCCACCTGGCAGGTGGCGCTGAAAAGTGAGCGTGGAATGTATGCAGGGAGGAGTATTAACGATTATACCTATCGTTCAGAATTTGAACTGTACGATCTGGAAAACGATCCTTATGAAACCAGGAACCTTGTGGGAGATCCTGCTTACAAGGATGAGTTGGAGGAGCTTAAGAATCGATTATATGCTTTCCAGGAGCGAACCAATGATCCATGGATCCTGAAATGGGATCATCAATAGTACATTCCGGATAATATGAAATCTAGAGATTTTCCAATATTGCTGGCCCTTACTTTAATCCTGATGGTTTCAGGATGCACTAACTCGAGCCTCGATACAACAGCGGAATTAAGAAAAGAATTTTTATCCCCTCCTGTTGAAGCCCGGCCACGTGCGTTGTGGGACTGGGTGGATGGAAATTTTCAATTGGAGGAGATCACCCGGGAGATGGAGGAGGCAGCGAGAATGGGTATGGGAGGTTTTGACATATGGGATGTGCGAAGTGTGGTAGATGAGGCGCACATCATGAATGCCGGGCCCCCATTTATGTCTGATGAATCATTGGAAGGCATCTGTCATGCCATAAACGAAGCTGAGCGACTGGGACTTGATTTGGGATTAACTATTGCCAGTGGGTGGAATGCCGGGGGTATATGGACACTTCCTGAACATCAGACCATGGGATTGTTCAATTCAGCGACCACAATAAGTGGTCCCGGAGAAATCAACCTTCAACTAGATTTCCCTGAACTACCCGATCTGTTTGGAACAGAGAATCGTCAACGGAAGATCATTATCCCGAGAGAACGCGATGGGACGCCTGAATTTTTTAAGGGGGTAAGTGTGATTGGCTATCAGATGGACGAGTCTGATTCAATGACTATTACCGGGGAGGTCATTGATCTTTCCAATCGATTGGATCGGGAAGGGATCCTGAAATGGGATGTTCCGGAAGGTGATTGGAAAGTGGTCCGTTACATTTGCGCTAACACCGGTCAGCCTATGATTTCCAGCTCACCCAATTCGACCGGGCCCATGATTGATCATTTTAATGCTGAAGCCAGTGAACGACATATTCAGTTTTTTATAGATAAGATTGAGGCGAAACTGGGGAAATTTATAGGTGAATCTGGACTTACCTATTTTTATACCGATAGCTACGAAGTGCAGGGACAGTTATGGACTCCGGAGATGACCGATGAGTTTGAGACTCGGATGGGCTACAGCATGGTACCTTATCTTCCTGCCCTGGATGGATTGATCGTAAAGGATCATAATATTACTTCCAGATTCCTTTACGATTACCGAAAGGTTTTGTCGGACCTGATCATTGAAAACCATTATGCCCTTACCAGGGAAATTTGTGAGGGATATGGTGTTGGTTTTGTAGCTGAAGCAGCTGGTCCGGGATTGCCTCTTCACAATTGTCCGTTTGAATCCTTGAAGTCTTCAGGTTCTCTGAGTTTTCCAAGGGGGGAGTTCTGGCACATGCCATCCAATACAGAATACTGGAGACGCCAATTGGGAACAGATAGGAAAAAGCATTATCTGGTGGATAATCAGGTAATCAAAGGAGTGGCCAGCGCTTCTCATATCTACAACCAAAAATATGTGGAGGCAGAAGCTTTTACCGGGACACACCTCTGGAACGAGGGGCCCGGTGATCTGAAACCCACAGCCGACCGTGCTTTCTGTGAGGGACTGAACCGTATCAATTTTCACACCTGGCCACATACACCCGAGGAAGCGGGTACTCCAGGTTGGGTCTATGCTTTCGGTACGCTGATCAATGAACACCGCATCTGGTGGCCCATGGCCAAACCCTGGGTGGAGTATCTGGGCCGTTGCAGTTATATGCTTCAGCAGGGTAATTTCGTGGGGGACGTACTCTTCTATTATGGAGACTCAGTACCCAATTTCGTCCCGGCAAAAAAGATTCTTCCCGGTCTTGGCTTCGGATATGATTATGATGTAACCAATTCGGATGTTTTGCTCAACAACCTTACTGTAGATCGGGGTAAGCTGGTGCTACCTCATGGACAATCCTACGAAATACTTGTGCTGCCTGACGAGAGCTACATGCAACCGGAAATCCTGGAAAAAATCGAAGAGCTGGTATGGAATGGTGCAACGGTGGTGGGACCAAAGCCTGACAGGAGTCACGGACTACTGGATTGGGAAGTGAGGGATCAGGAGGTCCAAAACCTGGCCAATGAGCTTTGGGGTGACTGTGATGGAGAGAATATTTTGCATACCGAATATGGAAGGGGCCACATCTACTGGGGAAAGAAGATTAGGTCTGTACTTACCAGTACTGGTGTATATCCCGATTTTGATTTTAAAGGGAACATGGATAACACTGCTTTAGATTTTATTCATCGAAAAGACGGTGAAGTGGATATCTATTTTATCAGGAATACCACAGCAGAAGCAATAAAGGGGACTGCAATTTTTCGACAGAAGAAAAAGGAGCCGGAATTTTGGGACCCTGCTACCGGTAGAATATTTGCTGCCCATAAAAAAAAGGATAGGCATGGGTATATTCATATCTCACTTAATTTGGATGCCTATAGCTCTCTCTTTGTGGTATTCTCTGACCATGCCGGAGATGAGACTCTGATGCCTGTTTTGAATAAAAAGTTAAAAGAGGTGGAACTGACAGGTGCCTGGAATCTGTATTTTCCTGAAGAAGCTGCGGGTGCGGGCCCCATAGAATTCGATTCACTGGTATTCTGGAATGAAAGGCAGGAGGATGGGATCAGGTTTTTTTCCGGCATCGCTACCTACGGGAAGGTCTTTGAGTGGGATGAAAAAGCACCTGAAAATGGCCATAGGATTTTCCTTGAATTCGATCAACTTGTTGAAGTGGCGCAGGTGTACTTAAACAGTAAAGATCTGGGCATACTATGGAAACTTCCATTCAGGGTGGATATTACGGATGCACTGATACCTGGAGAAAACTTCCTCAAAATTGATGTAGCCAATACCTGGGCCAACGGACTGGCAGGTGATGCCAGGTTACCCATGGACAGGCGAAGGACAAAAACCAACATCACACGCTTGCCCAATGCCTGGTCCTATCCATTGCAGGAGATCCCCAATGAGGATTACCCTCTTTTAGAAGGGGGCATCGCCGGTAAAGTAAAAATTTCCACATATGAAACAAAATAGCATTCTAACTAACCCCTAACTAATAACCCCTACTTATGATCGTTATTCAATCCTATTTCGTGGCAGTCCTCATGTGCGTGATTACCATGCTCTGCTGGGGATCCTGGGCCAATACCCAGAAAATGGCTTCCAAAAAATGGGCATTCCAACTGTTTTACTGGGATTATTCACTGGGAGTGCTGATCTTATCACTCATTCTTGCGTTCACCATGGGCAGCAGCGGAGAGGAGGGACGGAGTTTTATCCCTGACCTGGTACAGGGCGATGGGAAAGCCATTGGTTCAGCCCTGCTGGGAGGTGTTGTCTTCAACCTGGCCAACCTGTTGATCGTGGTGGCCATTAACATTGCCGGAATGGCGGTTGCATTTCCCATTGGAATCGGTCTTGCGCTGGTGATTGGCGTGGTTGTAAACTATGTGGCCGAGCCGGTAGGAGATCCTCTGTTTTTGTTTGCCGGAGTGGTTCTGGTAGCACTGGCCATTGTCCTCGATGCCATAGCCTATCGTAAATCCAGTGCAGGAAAAATGTCAACCACCACCAAAGGAATCATGATCGCCATCCTTGGAGGCATCCTCATGGGATTCTTTTACAGGTTTGTGGCTGCATCCATGGCCACGGATTTTGCCGTACCTGAAGCTGGAAAACTGACCCCATATACTGCTTCTGTGGTGTTTGCAGTGGGATTGCTGTTATCCAATTTTGTCTGGAACACATTCTTCATGTACAAACCCGTCTCTGGAGAGAGAGCAACCTACGCAGACTATTTCAAAAAGGGGGATATGAAATTACACCTTATCGGAATTCTGGGAGGGATTATCTGGAGTGTGGGAATGACTTTCAGTATTATAGCTTCTGGTCAGGCAGGGTTTGCCATTTCCTATGGACTTGGGCAGGGTGCAACCCTGATCGCAGCCCTATGGGGAGTCTTCATATGGAAGGAGTTTGGAAAGGCTGAAGGTTTGAAGGGGATTCTGACCACCATGTTCCTGTTCTATCTGGCAGGACTGGTACTGATCATTATGGCCCGCCTGATATAACCGATATTGACCCTCTAACTAAAACCAAAATGAAGAAAATCCTCGTTGTTGGAAGTTCCAATACAGATCTGATTATTAAAGTTCCTGAAATTCCCCGGCCGGGAGAGACACTGCTGGGTGGTCTATTCCAAACTTTTCCTGGAGGAAAGGGTGCCAACCAGGCTGTGGCTGCTGCACGTGGTGGGGGAGATGTTATATTTATAGCTTCAGTAGGAGATGATGCTTACGGATCTGAAGCTGTGATAGGTTATAAGCTGGATAACATCAATACCGAAAATATAAAAATATGTAAAAACAGTCCATCCGGTATTGCAATGATTACGGTTTCCCATAAGGGTGAGAATGCGATCACAGTTGCTTCGGGAGCCAATTTACTCCTGGCACCTGCTGATCTGGATGACGCTGAGGAGGCTTTTGATGAGGCTGACCTTATGCTGATACAATTGGAGACCCCACTCGAAACAGTTGCAAAAGCAATTGAACTTTGTAAGGAGCTTAATACCAAGGTGATACTTAACCCAGCTCCTGCGGCTGCTCTGCCAGATGAGATCCTATCCGGAATAGGGATTATCACCCCCAATGAAACTGAAGCTGAAAGTCTTACCGGCATCTCCATCAAGAATGAAAATGATGCCGGAATGGCAGCAGCATGGCTGCATAAGAAGGGAGTTCGAAAGGTGATTATTACCATGGGAGCCAGTGGGGCATATGTATCAGATTCTGCTTCAGGTTGCCGCATGATGGTACCTGGATTTGACGTAAAGGCCGAAGATACTACAGCTGCAGGAGACGTTTTCAATGGTCAGCTGGCAGTTGCCCTCACTGAAGGAAAATCCCTTCAGGATTCAGTGCGACTTGCCCATGCAGCAGCTGCACTTTCTGTACAAAAAATGGGAGCTCAAAGCTCAATTCCGAGAAGAGAAGAGACCAACCACTTCCTTGCGGGAAAACTTAAAAAATTATAGCAATGAAAGCAAAAAGAAACTCAACCCTGTTTTACCTGACAATCACACTTTTTATGGGAGGATTGCTTTTATCCTCATGTCAGAATGAGAATGGCAAAAGCACCAGCGAACAGACAGACTACCCAACTGAATTCAGACTTTCAAAAGCCGACCTTATGGACAAAATTAAAGGGGGGTGGGCCGGACAGGTTATTGGATGTACCTATGGGGGACCGACCGAGTTTAAGTTTAAAGGCACCATGATTCAGGACTATATGCCCATCGAATGGGATGAAACCAGAATGGAGTGGTATTATAAGAACGCACCCGGACTCTATGATGATATTTACATGGACCTGACTTTCGTTGAGGTGTTTGAAAATGAGGGGATGGATGCGCCAGCTACTTCACATGCGCAGGCATTTGCCAATGCAGAATATCAGCTATGGCATGCCAACCAGGCTGCACGCTATAACATACTCAATGGAATTGATCCTCCTGCTTCAGGGTACTGGGAGAACAATCCGCATGCCGATGACATTGATTTCCAGATTGAAGCCGACTTTGCTGGTCTGATGAATCCGGGGATGGTGAACTCCTCCTCAGAGATATGTGACCGGGTGGGCCATATCATGAATTACGGTGATGGATGGTATG
>JAUVKN010000161.1 GCA_030596245.1 Bacteroidia bacterium
TCACCACGTTATACCCATCCAGTGAATTGTCATTGAGCGGATCCTCTACATAACCCGCCTTCTTATAATTCTTGTTATCGAAGTTATCGATATCGATGATGATGGTGGCCCCGTCCTTGACCCACTTCATGTTAGCCATAAGCGCTGCAGGATTCATGGCCACAAGCACATCGGCCTGGTCGCCGGGCGTTGAAACCTCCTTGTGTCCGATATGTACCTGAAATCCCGATATTCCGGCCACGGTGCCCTGGGGTGCCCTGATCTCTGACGGATAATCAGGAAAGGTGGATAGGTCGTTCCCAATAAAGGCTGAAGTATCGGAGAACTGGGTGCCGGTTAGCTGCATGCCATCCCCCGAATCGCCCGCGAACTTCACAACGACTTCGTCCAGTTCAATTACCCTGTGATTCTTTGCCATGGATATTTAAAGGTTATTGGTTAATAGTTATTCAAAGTTAGGTATTTTAGCATCTGGCTATCATCCCCCTAACACATTTCTTTCATTTTTTTTAACATATAAAAATGTGCGCCACGCAGATCCTCAACATTACAAAATTCATGGATTTTCAGAACCTCGAATCCTCACTAGATTTAAGTATGTAAATATATAGATATTTAAAGAAAAAAACAGGGCTGGAAAGCCACTATTGTAGGTGATTATGAATCAATCCGGATAAATCTCCAGTTCCCTGGATTCATTCTGATCCGATCCTGAGATATATTTCTCATTACTGCTTTGATACTCAGGAACAATAGCGACTATTCTTTTGATCAAATCAGATTCTTGAAGAGATGAAAATGAATAAAGTAATTTATGAATCTCAGACATGCTTTTTCTATGGTCTAACCAGGCAACTTCAGCAACTTTGACCTTTGGATTATAGGTTGGCAACGTCTTTTCCCTATCAGCCAGTAACTCCTCATAAAGTTTTTCGCCAGGTCGCAAACCGGTATACTCAATCATTATTTCCTTATTGGGGACATATCCTGATAATCGAATCATTCGCTTTGCCAGGTCATCTATCTTAACAGGCTGACCCATATCAAATACAAAGATCTCGCCCCCCATCCCCATGAACCCGGCCTCCAGTACCAGCTGACAGGATTCAGGAATGGTCATGAAATACCTTGTGATCTCCGGGTGGGTCACTTTAACCGGTCCACCCTGTTCAATCTGCTTTCTAAACATGGGGATCACTGAACCATTGGATCCTAAAACATTGCCAAACCTTGTGATGACAAATTGTGTACGATTGCCAGCCATTTTCGATCTGGTCTGAAGGATCATCTCACACATTCTTTTTGATGCACCCATCACATTTGTGGGATTCACTGCTTTATCGCTGGAGACCATGACGAACTTCCTGATCCGGTATTTTTGGGAAAGCTTGGTCAGTACCATTGTACTCCCAACATTCACCCTGATCGCTTCATGAGGGTTCTCTTCCATCAGGGGCACATGCTTATAAGCTGCTGCGTGAAAAACTATATCAGGTTGATACTCTCTGAATACCCTCTCCATCTTAACCTGATCGGTAACATCTGCAAGCATGGTTTTGACCGGTGCATGTGCAAAATACTCCTGAAGTTCATTCTCAAGGTGGAACATGGGAGTCTCTGCATTATCAATTAAGATAAGCTTCCCAATTCTAAATCTGGTAAGCTGCCTGACAAGTTCTGATCCTATGGAACCAGCTGCTCCGGTAACAAGAATGGTCTTATCTCTCAGTCCATTTTCGATGATCTTCATATTTAGCTGAATAGGATCTCTGGTAAGCAAATCCTGCACCTTTATTTTCTTCAATTGATTCAATTCAAACTTTCCGTCCAGGAATTGACTAACTGAAGGAACCTCAAGCACTTCCAGCCCTTGATCCACAGCAAAGCGAAATATCTCACTCTTCTCATTCGGAGGTAATTTACTGATGGCAAAGATCATCGTCTTCACATTGTGCTTATCCAGAAATCCCCTGGTGAGTTTCATTGGACCAAATACAGGTATACCATTGATCTTCTTGCGCTGTAATGTTCTGTTATTGTCTAAAAATGCAACAATATTGTACCCGCTATTGTGATCACTCATAATCACTCTTTCCAGAATAATCCCCATGGACCCTGCACCAAAAATTACGACATTCTTTCTATTTGCCGGTTTAGCAAAAACCATCTCGTAGAACATTTTTATCATAATCCTCACAATGAACAAGTACGCGTTCAGGGAGACGTAATGGATCAGAAGAATTGACAGTGGTATAATAAATAGAGAACTCCAGCCCAGGCCACGACCCATAAAGGAGATTAGCTCCAATACAATGAAGGAAGAGGTTGTGGTTAGCACAACATTAAAAATATCCCGGATGGTGGTGTGTCGAATAAGTCCCGCAAATGATTTGTAAATCAACGCAAAACCCCAGTACACTCCTGTTACAAGAGTGGCCTGTTGGAGGATGAATCCTGATTCAAATGCATCCAGGTTAAAATTGAATCTCAACAGGTAAGAGAAGATGAAAGTGAAAAAAACGGATCCTCCGTCAAATGCAAAAACCATCCATCGCGGCAGGGAGTGTTTACTAAAAAGACTCCTCGCTTTTGACCGGGATAATTCCATCCATTTATGATCCATTACTTTCATCGTCGAACTGGCTAGGTTTCCTTAGGGCTTTATTAATCAACTACGCAATAATTTCAAATGAATTCCATCTATAAATATCCAACATCTTTACGGGTCTATTGGCCATATGTTATTTCAATTTGACAGATCATAACTATGAGATGATTTGTCGCAACTTAATGACCATAAACCGGGTTTCAGAACAGAAGTCCTGAAAACAGAGCTACATTTAATCTAATTGAAGTAAATTACCTGTTCATCCGGTAATTACAAGGATTGATCAAAACAACGATCAAAGTGAGTCCGAAAATTTCCATAACTTCTGCCCATGAAAAAAGCTGAACGCATCCTGGGGATCATTGCGATCTCCCTGTTCTCAGTAGCGGTAATATTCAAAACCATGCATTGGCCGGCATCCAGTATAATGCTTACGGTTTCAGTCTTCCTGTTTAATTTCGGCTACCTGCCCCTCCAGTTGATCCGCGAACGAAGATTGCGTACCACACTCCTGGAGAAAACCTACATGATCTTCAGGTTTATCACCTTTTTTGTTGTGATAACCGGCTTCCAGTTCAAGGTGATGCACTGGTCAGGCGGAAGTGTGCTGCTCACTCTGGGTAATATTCTGATCCCACTTTTCATATTGTTCTACTTCTTTGTGAGGATCAAGGGCAAGGGAGTCATCCCATTCAGCTTAAATGACCTCATCATTGCCATTTTATGTTTTTCTATTCATTTTTTCGTGACCAGATCCATGGTCCCTCCCGGAGTGGTTAATGGCTACATTATCCTGAATGAGCAATTTGAGAAGACAAATGCCGGACTGGAATCGGCCAATAACCTGATCTATTCCAGCCTCGACTCTGTATCACAGTCTGGAAATCAAGAGCTGATTGAGTCGATCCATGATCTCAGAGCCAGCAGTACTGCCTTATGTCACCTTAATGATTCACTCAAGAATGGATTTTTTGCCTCTGCCATCTATGGTTCCATTAGTGGTAAATTCGAATTAGCTTCAACAAGCCGATCACTTTTGGCCGATCCGCAAAAAGGAAATGTTTACTTCATGGAGAGTAAGAGCGCTGCCCGGTTAAAATCCCGCATCAACAAATACATGAAGGAGATCACCCGCATCCAGAAGCGACATAACATTCAGTTGGCACTGATTGGGACCGGTCTTGATACGAAGGTTTCAGAGAATGAATGGGGAAGACATTTTTCATGGGAGCATCGCATGTTTAAAAATAAACCCGTAGCTGCCATTGTCATGAATCTGTCATGGTTCAAACAGATGATCCTCTTTACAGAGAGTACCCTTTTGAATGGGTTGATCAGTCAACTTGATCTTTCAGAGGAAACCATGCTTCTTCAGGAGATGGCATCCCGGGAGTCCGATCAGGCCATCATGTTGAAAGAGAATGAGATCCTGAGAATCAAGCAGCTGCAGGAACTGCAAAAAGTCCAGCTTGAAAAGTCACAAACTGAACTTGATCAGCGTAATACACTGACCGCTTTTGCCTTTGCGGGGATCGCCTTTGTGCTGATCCTCTTCTTCATCTCCACCAGGGCATATCTCTTGAAGCAAAAGGACAACAAAAAACTGGCGAAACAGAAAGAGGAGATTACAGATAAGAATGATGAATTGTATCAGCAAAATGAGGAGATTGCAGCGCAACGCGATGAGATCGAGGCGCAACGTAATCTGGTATACGATCAAAAAGAGCAGATTGAAAAGACACACAACGAGATTTCAGCAAGCATCGATTACGCCTCCCGTCTTCAAACCTCCATACTGCCCGATCCAGGTCTGATTAAAGAGAAGTTCTCAGATCATTTCATCCTCTTTCGGCCCCGGGATAAAGTAAGCGGAGACTTCTACTGGTGGTCACAGTTTGAGAAACAAATTATAATAGCAGCAGCAGATTGTACAGGTCACGGCGTCCCCGGTGCATTCATGAGCATGCTGGGAATCTCCCTGTTGAGTGAAGTGGTCAACAAGGCGTTTATCACCGATCCGGGAGCCATACTCAATCAGCTGAGAGAAGAGGTGATCCGATCCCTGAACCAGACCGGAGGAAAGGAGGATCAGAAAGACGGGTTGGATCTATCCATTGTAACCATTGATACTGAATCGTGGAGTTGTCAGTATGCGGGTGCAAACAATCCTCTCTACCTGATCAGGGAGAATGAACTGAAAGAGTACAAACCGGATATGATGCCCATCTCCTTCTACCACAGGATGGATAATTTTACCACCCATAAGATCCAGTTAGAGCCTGGCGACCAGCTGTACCTGTTCAGCGATGGGTATGCTGACCAGTTTGGGGGATCACATCGAAAGAAATTTAAATATGGAGCATTCCGACAGCTGCTGCTCGACCATACAGGAGATTCCATGGAGCAACAACACAGGGTGCTCATTGAAACCATTGCAAAATGGCAGGGGGATAACGATCAGATCGATGACATGGTGGTGATCGGACTGAAAGTCTGAAAGTATTGAAGATATCCATTAACAAGAGCTGGAGAACAACATTTTTAAAGGTTTTAAAATTCCTCGGAATCCTCAAAGTATATTTCAGAATTAAATACCACTGAATTAAAATAAGTTAAGAGTCAATTTACCTGAATATTGACTTTTCAACATCTGCATTAAAGCTGAAAGGTATCCCCGTTAACAAACCTTTCAATATACTGAGGAATCCGGCAAGCAAGATAATATGGCAGTTTTAAAAGTGTATAGTTCTTCCCTGAAGATGTTACAACTCTTTCTATTGACAGCTTGTTTGCCAGAAGGCGAATTGCATAAGCATGATTAGTCCTCTCGATAAATTGATGCAGGGATCTCAATCTTCCGTGTGAGCCGGATTTTACCTCAATTGGAATTAAGTACTGCTTATATGGATAGATCAGGTCAACTTCAGAACTGGTATTGGTCTTTTCCCTTACCCAGAAATGCAAATCATTTCCCAAATGAGATTCCTGGGATTGAAGTTGCTGAAATACAATATGCTGTATTACTCTCCCTCTGTAGAAGTCGTTTAAATCATCTAAACCGATCAATTGCGACTGAATTCCTAACTCATAATTCAGCAAACCTGTATCCAGAAATTGAAGCCTGGGTTTTCTGGTAAAGTCAATCACCTGTGGGGGCGTAGTGCTGATCGTTGGATAGACCAGCTGAATGATTCTTGATTTGTTGAGAGCCCTTAATGCTTCTCCAACTTCCCTGCTTTTATAATTTGAGTTGCCAAAACCAGCCATCGTAATACGATCCTTTTCGTGAGCAGCAGTATCCATGATATGACGAAGCACATTCTTCTCCATGCTATTCCTTCCGTATTTCTCTATATCATCTTTGTAGGTCTGCCATATCTCTTCATATACATTAAATAACCCGGTAAATGTATTGTTTTCTATGAAGTTACATAGTACTTCAGGCATCCCTCCAGTAATTGTATAGTCATGAAAAAGTTTCAGGAGAACCTCATGAGCAAATGGTTTCAACGGAATATCACATAAAATCCCCAACGCTTCTTCATTGCCTTTGGCACCTATGAACTCCTCGAAATCAAACGGATGAAGAACAATTTGTTGTATTCTGCCCACAGGAAAAGATGAAATATCCTTAATGACATGCTCCAGCAATGACCCGGCACAAACCACGTGCATTTCAGGATAATCTTCATAAAAGAAGCGAAGCAGCTTGACAGCCTTTGGCGATTCCTGGATTTCATCTATAAAAAGCAATAATGAGTTATCCCTTACTGAAATACCCTCCCTCAATAGTATAGCCTCTACAATGTCCTTCAGGCGATCTGGTTCAAACAATTTTAAATCCTCACTGCGTTCAAGATTTAATTCAATGAATGAATCGTATTCCTTTGAAAACTCTCTAACCAGCGCAGATTTGCCAACTTGCCTGGCTCCCCTGATTACCAGCGGTTTTCTTCTTGCGGACGATTTCCAATCTAATAATTCTTTATATATTTTCCGATGATAGAACATATTCCTGTGTCAAATCAGGGGTAAATTTAATACATATTTGTAACATATCAGGGGTTTTATTATTCTTTTTTTGTATCAAATACAAGGTTACATCATCATAGTTCCATCCAAAATCACGACAGTACGAACCTGAAGGACACATCTGCATTGCGGAAAACAGGAATTTATTTCCAGATGTTCAGCTTCTCCAGGTGGATCTTCTCGTTGAAGAACATGTTGGCGATCACCTCAAAGTAAGGGGTGAAGTCTGACACATAGAACTGGTTCTCCCCCTTCCCCTTATGGTCACTGTTTAACAGATCGTTCTCTGAAAGGAACTTTTGAACGTCCTGTGCCACAATCTGTGCTGTATCAAGCACATTTACCTTGAAGTTGAAGTAGCGGCTGATCTGGTTCCGAATGATGGGATAGTGTGTACAACCCAGGATAAGTGAATCGATCCCGATCAATTCTCTTCGGGAGAGGTAAGCTCTTATGATGGCATTGGAGATATCGTCAAAGACAAATCCCTCTTCGATCATGGGGACAAACAGCGGTGTGGCCAGGGAACTCACTTGCAGTACAGGGCTAATCACAGCTGAAATCTCACTGGAGTTGGCAACCAGGGTGGCCAGTGTTTCCTTGATTTTCCGTTCATAGGTTCTCGAATCGATGGTGGCCTTGGTACCAATAATTCCCACCGACCGGACAGAACCGGTATCAACACATACCTGTGTAACCACCGGATCAATGACATTCATGACTACTGCCCTCTTACCCACAAATTCCTTTACCTCTTCAAAGGCGTTGGCAGAAGCACTGTTACAGGCGATCAGGATCACCTTGCATTTTTGTTTCAGTAAGAAATCGGTAATCCCAAGGGAATACTGTATGATGGCCTCCCTGGACTTATCTCCGTAAGGCAGGTGGGCCGTATCTCCGAAATAGATGAGCTGCTCGGAAGGCAACAGGGTATGCAACGCATGCGCTACTGTGAGTCCGCCGACTCCAGAATCAAATAACCCTATGGGACTACTCTTTGCCATTATGAATCTAATTTAATCAAAAATGGGATAACGAAGTCATATTTTCTTCATCATCCCATTTCTATCTCTTAGTTTGAAAGCGGCCAAGTCTTACTTTTGACTTTTGACTTCTGACTTTACAGACTTTCGACTTACAGGCCCAATTTGGCCTTGACGAGCGGAAGCATATCAACGCTCTCCTCGGAGGTGTAGACGGGGTTGCCCTGACTCAGGTCGAATACATAGAGAAGGCCCTGCTCTTTGGCAATCTCATTAATGGCGTTACGTGCTTTATCCATTACCGGCTGGATCATGATCATACTTTGCTGTTGGAGGTCCTGCTGGGCGGTCTGGGCGAAATTCTGAAGGCGAACCTGCATCTCCTGGATCTCAGAAGCCTTGGCTTCTCTGATCAGGTTGCTCATGACAACTTCAGTCTGATTGAACTCTTCGATCTTCTTGTTGATCTCTACCTGGATCCGTTCAATCTCAAGGTCATATTCCGACCTCAGATTCTGTACTTTGATCTGTGCTGTATCGTATTCCGGCATGGCCTGGAGCAACTCTTCGGAGGTGATGTGTCCAAATTTCTGTGCATTCACAGCAAGAGCGATGCAGAGGATACCTAAAGCTAGGGTGATTTTTTTCAAAGTCTTCATTGTTTGTTATTTGCGTATTTAACTGATTACTTGCACAAAAGCGCCTACAAATGTAAGATATTAATTTTTATAACCTAACTTTTTCAGCACTTCATCACTCAAATCATATCGAGGATTTGAGTATAAAACTGCGGCCCCGGAAGAGGTGTCGAAAATCACCGCATAACTGCCCTCGGCAGACAGTTCTTTCACTGCTTTGTAGAGGGCATCCTGGATGGGCTTCACCAGCTCCTGACGCTTCTTGGAGAGATCACCTTCGGGTCCGAAATATTTGGATTGGAGCTCCTTCACCTGACGCTCCTTGGCGATGATCTCCTCTTCCCTTTTCTTCTTCATCTCATCGGTAAGCAATACACGCTCCGACTGATAGGTTTTATACAACTGCTCAATTGCCTCATATTCTACAGTAATTTCACCTTCCCACGCTTCCGATACTTTATTCAACTCTTCCTGTGCAGCATTGTATGAGGGAATATTCTGAAGGATATAATCTGTGTCCACAAATGCGAACTTCTGCGCGAGGGTCACTCCCATAAAGAGGAACAGGGCGACGCTGGATGCTATTATTTTTTTCATAACCGTAGGTTTTTAATATGGATTATAGGTTTTCCTGGTGTATCTAATTCAAACACTATACCAAATTTAATTCAAACACTGTACCAAAATAGAAATTATTCGGAAAATCGACCTGCGAACCAGTGCTGACAGATGTTCCAACCCGCGAACCAGTGCTGAAATGAAGCCGCAAACGTCTCATACAGGTTAGAATTTCTTTCACTAATGTTAAAACTGCTGACCCATGGTGAAGTGGAACTGTGATCCGCTGAGGCCGGGATGTCCCGGGTACGGGTCGAAACCATAACCCCAGTCGATTCCCAGCAGTCCAAACATGGGCAGGAAGGCACGAACACCAAAACCTGCGGCACGTTTTGCCCTGAAGGGATTGAACTC
>JAUVKN010000055.1 GCA_030596245.1 Bacteroidia bacterium
ATACCGGGAGTAAACCATGTCTATAATCAAAACCTGCTCGGTGAGATTTCATTTCTGAATATCTCAAGTGTTAACACCTATGTGCTTCGCTACCATGGAAAAGAAGACCTTCTATTGAATGGCCAGCATATATATTCGGGATTGACTTACACGTTTGTTCACGGATCCTCCATCAGGGGACAGAATATCGATCCGATCTACTACACAGATGTGGCAGGAACCTTTTCAACATCATCCTTCACCTCAAAGATCTCTTTTATTGCCCGCAATGTGGAATTTCGATTTCACAACAGTGACAACGGGCTACAGGAATTTAACCTGCGTGAGGAATCGGGGAAATTGGTTGGGATTATGGGAGGAAGCGGTGTTGGTAAATCCACACTTCTGAATGTGTTGAACGGAAATTTGAAACCACAAAGCGGGGAAATATTGATCAACGGCCATGATCTGTATCATGAAAAGGAGAAAGATAAGCTGAATGGTGTCATTGGTTTTATACCGCAGGATGATTTGCTAATGGAAGAACTGACAGTTTATCAGAATCTTTACTACAATGCGAGTCTCTGCCTGAATGATTATGATGATGAAAAGATCAAAGAAATTGTGAACCAGGTGCTGATCGACCTGGATCTTTTCGAGATCAGGGATCTCAAGGTTGGTAAACCTTTAAACAAAGTCATCAGTGGAGGTCAGCGTAAGAGGGTAAACATTGGTCTGGAGTTGATACGTGAACCATCTGTATTGTTTGTGGATGAGCCTACTTCGGGTCTCTCTTCAGTAGATTCTGAGATGGTTATGAATTTACTGAGGGAGCAGGTATTTAAGGGCAAGCTGGTGATTGTGAATATCCATCAACCCTCTTCTGATTTGTATAAAATGTTCGATAGGGTCATTTTTCTGGACAAAGGCGGGTACCAAATCTATTATGGGAATCCCGCTGAAGCTGTAGTGTATTTCAAAACAAAAACCAATCATGCCAATGCAAAGGAGGACCAGTGTATCACATGTGGCAATGTGGACCCTGACCAGGTGCTTCAGATCATTGAAGCAAAAATTGTAAACGAGCATGGGAAATTATCACGTACCAGGAAAGTAAGCCCCAAGGAATGGTATAATCAGTTTAAGGAGAGTGCGAATCAGAAAGCTGCCGAAAAACCTGAGAAAAGTGACCTTCCAGAGAATTATTACAGCCTTCCCGGACTGGTTAAACAGCTGAAGATCTTCTTTATGAGGGACATACTTTCCAAGCTTACCAACAAGCAGTATGTTCTGATCAGTCTGCTGGAAGCTCCCCTGCTGGCTGTTATACTGGGCTATTTCACCAAGTATTTCAGTGGTACATTGGAGGATCCCGGAGCCTATGTTTTTCGAAATAATGAAAACCTGCCTTCATATCTGTTTATGAGCGTGATCGTCTTTCTCTTCCTGGGAATGACCATCAGCTCTGAGGAGATCATCAAGGACAGAAAGATCCTTCAGCGAGAGTCGTTCCTCAATCTGAGTCGGTTCAGTTATTTAAACTCGAAGATCCTCATCATGTTTATCATATCGGCCATTCAAACCATATCATATGTCCTGATCGGTAATCTGATATTTGAGATCCAGGGAATGACATTCAGTTACTGGATAATTCTTTTCTCAACCTCCTGCTTTGCAAATCTGCTTGGTCTGAATATCTCTTCCGGACTTAATTCTGTGATAACAATCTATATTCTCGTACCCTTCCTTGTGATCCCTCAGATTTTGTTCAGTGGTGTATTGGTAAAGTTCGACAAGCTGCACAAGAGCCTTTCGAACTATGAATATGTTCCAATTGTAGGCGATATGATGACTTCCCGTTGGGCCTTTGAAGCACTTGCTGTAGAACAATTCAAGAACAACCTGTACCATAAAGAGTTCTTTGCGCTTGATCAGGAAATCAGCAATAAAAAATACTACGTCTCTTTTTTAATCCCCACTCTGGAGGCCAAAGTGAATGAAGTGCTGCAAAATATTCATGAAGAAACAAAGCATGAACAGTCCATATTGGAACTGTCTTTGTTGCAGGATCAGGTGGCCATTCTGAATACCATGTTTCCTGAAGCCTCCTATGATTCCATTAAAAATATGGGGATTCAAACCTTTAATGAAACTTATGCTGAATTAACGAAAGCATACCTGGGGAATCTTTTGACCCGTCTCCGGTTTCAAATTAAGGATGCGAACAAGGAGAGAAACAATTTGGAGGGACAGCTCATCGATCAGTTTGGCGGAATACAATCTTATACCTTTTTCAGAAATGATAATGACAACACCAAATTGGCGGATATACTTCTGAACAGGAATGTGCTTCCTAAGATTGTTGAAAATGATCAAAAATTGATCAGGAAGTATGAACCTGTTTACATGGAACCCACTTCAAGGATTGGCAGGGCGCACCTGTATGCTCCTGTTAAACAGATAGGAGGTATTACTTTTGACACCCTGTGGTTCAATGTGATCTTCATCTGGTTCACCTCTTTTATCCTGTATCTGACCCTCTATTACGATCTGCTGAGAAAGGTGATCAGTAAATTTGAAACCCTCAGGTGGAGGAACAATTCCTGATCATTTTTCAATACAAAACCGATCCACCGGATTAAAAGCAGGGTCAGAGTCTTTGTGAACAGTACACTCATAACGCTCTCATATGCCTTTTTTTGAAGGCCATGGTACCCACAATAAAATAGAGTAATGTAAGGAGCATCAGTGCGATCATCTCAGGGATGGTATCCCTAATCTCCATATCTCTGATCAGCACCTTATTGAGTGCTTCAACAGCAAATTTAGGTGAGAGGATATCATTTAGCATGACCTCAAATTCCCCGATTGAAAAAAGCTTCCCTCCACTGATGGGAAATGCGGCACCGGTAAAGAACATCAGCAGGAAAAGTGGGAAGGTACCAATAATGGCCACTTCCTTTATAGAACGACACATGGCTGCTACTATAAGGCTAAAGCTGATCATGGACAAGGAGGTGAGAAAAGAGATCAGCAGGATGAATCCAAGTGTTCCCGGGATCAGTGTATAGCCCAGTACTACAGCTGTTACCAGGGCAAGAGCCAGTGAGAGGATTGCAATGATAATCTGAACCAGAGAGATCCCAACCAGAAACTCCATGGAGGTGAGTCTGGAAATTTTCAGGCGTTCCAGTGTTCGGGTCTCAGGTTCCCTTACGATGGCCGCTGAGGCAGAAAAGATGATCATAATAATCGAAAGGATCAGGAGTCCGGGGACATAGAGTTCAAACATGGAACGCTGACCGGAATGACCCAGGGTGGTCTCTTTCCAACTGATGGGCAGGTGAATCCCGGCGGTTTCCAATACAAACTGGTTGATCAGTTCCTCGGTCCATACAGCCCCTATGATGTACTCCATCTGTGTGACGTCTCCCACAAGTTCTACCTGAGCGGTCGTGGAAGTCACACCGCTGGTGTCGAACACGCTTGCAGAAAGATTATCGGGGATAACAACCACCACCTCGGCCTGTTTTTGCCGAAGCATCTCAATGGCTTTCTCCCTGCTTATTTCTGTTCGGAATTGGAACATAGACACTCCGGAAGACCCGGTTAACAACTGACCATAAAAAACCAGGGAATCCCCCAGGTTGACCTGTTTTCCGTCATGTTGAATTCCACTGTCCTGATTGACCAGAAGAATATCATATACAGGGGTTTCAGTTTCCACCATCAGAAAATATATGGCGATAAACAGTGGAGCCATGATCACAGTCATCGCCAGGATCCAAAAATCCCTGATCTGCTCCTTCATCCCTTTTATGAACACAGCATACCACCTCATATTCTCAGGCTCTTTCCTGTTAAGTGAATAAACACATCCTCCAGGGTGTTTTGGCGCACCTTCATTTCACTGATAGATACATTTTCCTGGTCAAGGAGCTGATAGATCTCATGGATCCTAGGTACCATGTCCATGGCCCGTATGGCCCAGGTATATTCATCCCGAACCACCGAAAAACCATGTTCTTTCAGTTCTGTTTCGGCTTTATCCAGATTGGAAGGATCGCTGGTAAACAACTTCAGTTCCAGGATATCTCCCTCCCCGATAGATCTCTTCAGATTATGGGGTGTATCGAGCCGGAGCAACCTGCCCGAATCAATGATGGCCACACGGTCGGCAATCCTTTCAGCTTCATCCATGTTATGGGTAGTAATGATTACAGTTTTATCCTGTGCGGTTTCCCTGATAAACTCCCTCACCACTATTCTGCTTTGCGGATCCAACCCTGCCTCGGGCTCATCAAATACCATAATATCCGGATTATGCATCATGGCCAGGATCACATTCATCCTGCGCTTCATACCCCCCGACAACGTACCGGCAAGTTTGTTTCTCTTCGACTCCAGACCCATCTTTAACAACAACCGATCGGCTCTTGTTCTCGCCACCCTTACCGGCACACTGTACATCCTCGCGCTGAATACCAGCTGCTCAAAACAGGTGAGTTTGTTCCACAGGATATTTTCCTGTGGACAGATCCCCACTTTCGACCGTACATCTGCACCTCCTGCTGCACCGATCTGCCTACCGGCAATGATAATTACCCCCGAAGCAGGTCTCAGGAGACCGCACATCATTCTGATTGAAGTGGTTTTTCCGGCCCCATTGGGTCCAAGGAATCCAAAAATCTCACCCTTTTTCACTGCTAATGAAAGGTGGTCCACTGCAAGCAGGCTGCCATATCTCTTTACCAGGTTCCTGACTTCCAGGGCTATATCATTTTTCTCAATTCCGGCATTCATAACCCAATCCAAGTTCGGAAAAACTTCTGATACTTTTTTATCTTTGTTTACACGAATACTTAAAATAAACCATAATGCCCCGCGTATTTACCCCCGTCGATATCAGTAAGGAAGAGAAGGAAGTCAGGAAGGACTATTTTGACCGGCATACTCCTGTGGTCATATGTGACAACCATGCCAGGGAAGGTGAGAAATTCAAAGTAAAAGTCAGGTTGGGCACAGAATACACCCACCCTGACGATCCTGATCACTATATTAAATATGTGCAGTTATGGAACAGGGAGACCTTCCTGGCGGAGGCCCATTTTGCTCCTGGTTCAATGAGGAACAAATCTGAACACGTAGAAGTGGATTTCTACATTGTACCTGGTCCTGTTGGCATGAACCTGTCGGCCATGTCGGTTTGCACCAAACACGGATTATGGCAGAGCGAATCTAAAGAGGTGACAGTTAGAAAAAACTGACCCCATCTAGTCGAACAACTCTTCCACGTCCTCAAGGTTTTTATACCCGGAAGTCCCTACAAAGGAGACAAATGATATCTTCCACTCCCCATCTATCTTCTCCAGTAACCGGACCTGGATGCTGTTGATCTCTATCTCATCATCATCAAAGCTGGAGATCCATTTCTGATCACAAACCACAAAAGCGGAATTGGGATAGATCTTCATCCGGTAGTTCGATTTTTCAACTGTAATGCGCAGTTCAATACCCAGATCGTCTTCTGTCTCATCCCCGGTCATATGTTTTGAAACCTCCTCCCAACCTTCTGCGAACACATAGTTATCTGCGCCAGCGGTTAAACGTATATTCGTAGAATCCTGTACATGAGTTGAATACATCCCTTCAAAATCCCGATCAATATAAGTCTGTGTCTCCTTATCCATTACTTCAATAATGGCTGCTTTTTCCTTTTCATAGTCTAGGGGTTGCCCGCAACCGGTAAAGGCCACTATAATAATGGCCAACATGCATAGAATTGTGTATCTCATAATGTAGAATTTTAGTAAATGTGAGATAAAGATTTTGTCCCAACCATCTCATATCTGCAAAATACAACAATACCTTATTAAAGTCAATTTATTATTACATTTGCTTCGGTGAAAGTGCACTTTTTCATATGGTTATTTTTTCTGATTTTTGCGGGTAGTATTTCGGCCAATGGATCCCCGGAGCCTTTACCCGAGAGTGGTGTGCTTGATCTCCGGGAAACTGCTCTTGATGAGAATACCCTTCTCAGCCTGAATGGTGAGTGGGAGTTTTACTGGGAGAAATTGCTTACTCCTGAGAATTACAAAAGGGAGAAAAAAGGGGAGTTGCATATCCTGGTGAAAGTGCCATCGTTCTTTAGTAATTATGAGATCGGTGGAGAACCCCTTCCAGGAGTGGGATATGGGACCTATGGTCTGACAATCCTATTACCGGAAGACAATCAATCCGCCTTATGTTTTGATATTCCTGTTTTCGATGTCGCATTCAACTTCTATTTAAACGACAGACTGGTTGAGTCCAATGGCACAGTGGGAACCTCCCGGGAAGAGGAGGATCCCTGGTATGAACCTTCCAGTTTTTGTTATATTCCCCGCACGGATACCCTGCAGTTACTGATCCAGGTTTCCAATTTCCACCACAGGCGGGGTGGATTCTGGAATTCAATTTTCATAGGCGGCTCCGATAAAGTTCTTGAAAGAATGGAACACAGGCGGATGTACAATTACTCCACCATTGGGGTGCTGTTTTTCTTCACCTTCTTTTTCATCATTTTCTGGCTATTCTCGCGAAGGCAAACCCTCATGTTGCTGTTTGCCCTCACAGCCCTGGGGATCCTGATCCGGTCGGTCAATACAGGTCTTTACTTCTCCAATTCCTTCGTGCTGGCGCCCTGGTCATGGCAAATACGCATGGAGTACCTGGGATCATTTCTGGCCCATATTTTCGGGATGTTATTTCTGCACCGGATGTTTCCTGCACGCTATATGAACCAGGTAATCAAGGTAAATACCATCATATTTTCCCTGGCCAGCATCTCCCTCTTCATCTTGCCTGTACACCTTTTTTCATATGAAATGCTGCTATTCCAGCCGGTGGTCCTTCTTTTCCTCATACATTACATGGTGCTAAGCTTGATTGGTATCTTCAAGAGAAATATCATGGATGCCATATTCTTTGTTTCCCTGGCATTATTTATCTATACAATTGTTAACGACATATTGCTTGCCAATTCGGCAGGAGCTGTACATAACAATTACCTGTCTCAGATCTCTTTCCAGCTGTTCATATTTGCAATGGCTATACTGATTATCATGCAATGGGTTCAAAATTATAATGAACGATTAAAACTTGAGTCATCCCTTCGTTTTAAAAACAAAGTGCTTTCGGTAATTGCCCACGACCTGAAAAATCCGGTGGCAAGTGTGGCACAGTTCTCCGACCTTCTGGTCACCAAACCTGAGCTTGTAAATAAAAACAACATACTTAACTCGCTCCAGGAATCCTCACAGGCCGCCGTCACCCTGCTTGATAACCTCCTCTACTGGGGGAGGAGTCAGGCCGATGAACTCATTGTTTCTCCAGGGGAATTTGACGTTGAAAAACTGATCCGGAATGTAAAATCACTTTTCCTGCATATGGCCACCCAGAAGGAAATTAGATTCTCAACCGAAGTCACACCCCGCCTTTCAGCTTATGCCGACAAGGCCCTGGTGAACATCGTGGTAAGGAACCTGGTTTCAAATTCTATCAAGTTCACCCCCAGGAAAGGATCCATCAACATCAAGGCCCACCAGGAGGGGAAGGTTATCCGGTTATCAGTGATTGATACAGGCATCGGAATCAATCCGGATATACTGGAACAATTTCTGACACATGGAGATCTGGGAACATCATCCGGAACAGAGAGTGAAATTGGAACCGGATTTGGTTTGCAGCTTGTGAAAGACCTGGTTGAAAAAAATGGAGGGAATTTACATATTGAGAGCAAACCCAATGAAGGGTCAATATTTACATTTACATTACCTACAACATCAGAAGCAGAATGAAAATTATTAAGAAGAGAGATTTAGAGCAGCAAAACAACAGGATTCTCCTGGTCAGGAAAGGTCAGGATCTAAGCGAATATATTCCTGATGATAAACAACGGAATTATGTTCAGGACCGACTGGACCGGGAGAAAGACGTAGCACTTTTGAATCAACTGGACTACCTGGTTATTGTCAGGAGTCTGGACAACGCCGATAATCCAAAAAACAGCAGATTGGAAAGTGCAAGAAAAGCTGGATTTGGCGTACACGCCATTTTGAATGATCATGACGTGGAGTCGGTGGTGGTTGTAAATGGTGGAGTGGAACCGGAAGAGTGTGTAGCTTTTGCAGAAGGACTGGCCCTTACCAACTACCAGTTTCTGAAATATCACACCGAGGGGAAAGGCAAAAAATTTATGCTTACCGAGATCCACCTCTTTGATGATGCGCTTACCGGGGACCATGTGGAAAAGTTAGACAATCTTGTGGAGGCAGTATTCCAAACCCGTGACCTGGTGAATGAACCATTATCTCATTTAAATGCCGTACAACTTTCGGTTGAGATAGAAAAAATGGGAGAAGAGGCTGGATTTTCTGTGGAAGTTTTCAATAAGAAAAAGATTGAATCCCTTAAGATGGGTGGATTGCTGGCCGTGAACAAGGGTAGTATCGATCCGCCCACATTCTCCATCCTAACCTGGAAACCTGAAGGTGCTGTAAACGATCACCCAATTGTCCTGGTTGGAAAAGGAGTGGTTTACGATACCGGCGGGCTTAGCCTGAAACCCACCCATGATTCGATGGATTACATGAAATGCGACATGGGAGGAGCAGCAGCTGTAGCCGGTGCGATCTATTCGGTAGCAAAAAACCAGCTCCCGGTATGGGTGGTTGGTTTAATCCCTGCAACTGATAACAGGCCCGATGGCAATGCTTACGTCCCGGGCGATGTAATAACCATGTACAATGGCACAACCGTTGAAGTACTCAACACCGATGCAGAGGGAAGAATGTTGCTGGCGGATGCGCTTAGCTACGCAAAACAGTATGATCCGGAGGTAGTCATTGAGCTCTCCACCCTTACAGGTTCAGCTCACATAGCAGTTGATAAGTATGGCATTGTTGGCATGGGTAATACCAGCCGTGAGATCATGGAGAATCTGAAGGAGAGTGGAGAACAGACATCGGAAAGGATTGCAGAATTTCCATTCTGGGACGAATATAAGGAACAACTTAAATCAGATATTGCAGACCTGAAGAACATCGGAGGAAAATATGCCGGCGCCATAACTGCCGGAAAGTTCCTTGAACACTTCACCGATTATCCATATATCCATCTGGATATAGCCGGACCTTCCTTTAACAAGGTTCCTTTTAACTACAGAGGCAAAGGAGGAAGCGGTGTGGGTGTAAGGATCCTTTACAATTACCTCCTTAACCGGTCACTTTAACCATTCAGCACATGAGCGGAAAAATTAAAATTGGAATATCCCACGGAGATGTCAACGGGATCAGCTATGAGGTGATCATGAAAACTCTTTTGGACAACCGGATCAGTGAAATCTGTACTCCGGTTATTTATGGATCCCCTAAAGTCGCTGCCTATCACCGGACAGCTCTGGATATTGAAAACTTCTCTCCAACGGGGATCAATTCTCCCGAAGAAGCCAAGGGGAACCGGATCTATGTGATCAATTGCGTAGATGACAATATTCGGGTGGAGCTTGGCAAATCCACAGAAAGTGCCGGGGTTGCATCTTTCAATGCACTGAAAGCCGCCACCGATGCACTTAAAGAGGGGAAAATTGATGCCCTTGTTACCGGACCAGTTAACAAGCAGAACATCCAGCAGACCGATTTTAATTACAGCGGGCATACAGAGTACCTTCAGGCCCGTTTCATGGCCGATGAAGTCATGATGCTGATGGTGAGCGATCTGTTAAAGGTTGGACTGGTTGCGGGTCATGTCCCTGTTGCACAATTGAGTTCCCTGATTACCACTGATTTAATCGTAGAGAAACTAAAGATCCTTTCTCAATCCCTGCTCATGGATTTTGGAATCAGAAATCCCCGGATTGCTGTACTTGGATTGAACCCACATGCCGGAGATGAAGGTTTGCTGGGCAGTGAAGAAGAGGAGGTGATCATCCCTGCCATGGAGCTAGCCAGGAGATTCAATATTTCAACTTTTGGTCCTTTCCCGGCCGATGGATTTTTTGGAGCGGGCCGTTTTACCAAATTTGATGCCGTGCTGGCCATGTACCATGACCAGGGACTGGCGCCATTTAAAGCGCTCAGCATGGACAACGGGGTCAACTTCACTGCCGGATTACCGGTGGTCAGGACCAGTCCGGCCCACGGAACAGCCTTTGAACTGGCAGGGAAAAACAGGGCCTCTGCCGCATCTTTCCGAAATGCCTTATACCTGGCCATTGATATTGTACGTAACAGAGAACTTCATAAAGAGATTACCCGTAATCCTCTTCCCTCTGGAAAAACCAGCCTGGGTGGAAAAGATGAGTCACCTGAGGATTTGGAGTCCACCGCCGGTCATACAAACTGACAATGATAAGTTCTAATAATAATGGTACACCTTTCGCTGGTTGTAAACGAATTGGAAGAGTTGATCTTGTAACGGGAAACAGAACATGTAATAGTTCGTATCGGGGTGTTTTGGAAAATAGACATAGCCACTGACCACCTTGCCGGGAGGTAATTGACCCAGGCGAAAAATCTCCTCGTTCACAATCTCCTTTTCCGAATAGACCATGCTGATGTCGGCACTGATCTGTTTATCCTGTGCCACATACATTTCATTTCGGCGGTTCCAAGCGTCCCGAACAAAGCATCAACAAGATAGCCAGGATTATCAGTGGCGATAAAAGCCGTGGTATTGGCCAACAATCCAACTCCGGCTTCCATAAATCCCAGGAAAGAATTCATACTCTTTGCATCTTTTTTGGACTCAAGGGTCTCATCATAATGATGCAGGATCCGTTCAGGATGAACGGCCATCCTTGGAGGAAATTTTGATGAATCGGCTGTTGTGCTGTCAAGCACTACATAATAGAAATCAGAAGGATTGACGGTAAGCACCTGGGGGGTTTTGTTGATCACCACAAAATCAAAGACAAGGTGCCCGCCGTGGATCCCATCATAACCAAGTTCAACATCGATGCTAGCGTTACTCAGGGATATATATTCACGTCCCATCTCATAATGTCCTTCAGGGGCTTCAGGAGTAATTTGGGTGACCACCCTGGGTACCACACACGAAGTCAGGAACAGAGCACTGATCAGAAGGTAATATAATTTTTTCATGACACAGGGTTCATCTTGCAGAAAAAGACACAAAAACCCTGCCGAAAAAACCCTACTCGATCATAGCGCGGTAGTCATCTGCCGGAATAAGATCTTCCAATTGGGCCGGATCAGACATTTTGATTCTGACCATCCAACCTTCACCAAACGGTTGCGAGTTCACTAATTCAGGAGTCTCTTCCAGTGCCGGATTAACCTCTACCACCTCGCCGTCAAGGGGCATATAGAGATCCGAAACTGTCTTTACAGCTTCAATGGTACCAAAGGTGTCGCCCCTTGCAAGGGTCTCACCCTCTGTTTCAATCTCAATAAATACCACATCACCCAGTTCTCCCTGGGCAAATTCGGTAACTCCTACCACAACCTCGTCACCTTCTACACGGATCCATTCGTGTTCAGCGGTGTACTTCAAATCATCGGGTACGTTCATAATAAAAGTGTTATTGGTTAGGGGTTAATGGTTAGTTGTCAAAAGTAATTATTTTGCTTCAGATTCCAGCCTGCTATAGATCATAGTTTCTTGCTACAGCGTAAATGTTAAACTGAATCCTACGTTGTAGTTGGCATTGGGATAACTGTTGGAAATATAAGGTGTTGTAAGGCGCTGGTCATAGAAAGCCCTGATGGTGAATTTATCACTCAACATATAGTCTGCTGAAGCTTTCAGACTAAAAATTCGTTGTCCGGCCGTGATCTCACTTCCTGAGAGGTCTTCCAATTTCCGGATCACGGTTCGGTTGTTTCGCATGGAAAAATCGACACGCATATTGAGATCGCTGTTGAACTCCTTCTGGTTAATGATCAGGGGAACCTGATTGAACCGGTAGCCGGCACCCACAATAAACTCACCACTGTTCACCTCGTTCACCTGGGTATTGGCCATATTCATTGCCACGGTACGAGACCTTCTATACTCGATACGGGTGGTCAGGCTGTTCTTCCAATCCATATTCAGGTCGAAAAGGGGACTGAAATTTTCATTGATGCTTACTGTATTGATATTTTGCTCCACCATGAAGTTCCCCTGCAGGTCAGTGGCTATAGGCACTCCGTTGATAGTGTCATAAGTAAAGAACGGATTGCTGATGAATGATCCGACGCTGTACGTGGAGCGGTAGGAGTGGTTCATCACGATGGAATTCACATACTTTTGCAGGGCCTCAATTTTTCCCAGTCCGTCAAACCGCACCTGCCAGTTGGGCATGATCTCAAGGATCGACATTATGGCAGAGAGTGACACCTTGCTGGTTTCCCGCCCCCCGTATGCTGCGAGAAAAGCCGGGATCAATACCTCCTGGGAAGTAGGTCCGTATCCTTCATAATAACCGGCAGAATCGTCAAGTAGAATTCCTGTTTTCTCCTGGTAATCCATTGCCAGCCGATAGGAGATCTCCTTCCTGTACTCATCCTTTAGCAGCGCGAACGTTTCGGAAGATTCCACCTTGTCGTCGATGCTTTCAAAAGCAGTTCCAAGGGATATATAGGACATGCTGAAGTTCCCGCTTTGAACCCTTCCCCTCGCTGTATCGGCCGGGAGGTTCCCGAACCTATTAGCCGTATAGTACTCCGACAGGTTGGAGGCAAACATCCGGTTGGCTGTCAGATCAATCTTCAACCCATTGAATGGTTCAATATTGGCCCTCGCTGTAAATCGTTCGGTATTGTTAAGGGTGAAGGGGGCATTCAGGTTCTGGTCGGTGGTTAGAAGTTCATTATCAAACGCCCTGCCTGCATAACGCTCATCCTGCCATCCGGCAATAAACCCCCACTCCGGGGTAAGCTGTCCATTGTAATTCTGCATTCCAAAATAATCTGTTCCGGGCAGGTAACCTGGAAGGAATGTCCCCCCGCTTTTTGAGTAGGTGACATTAAAGGTACGTACACCCATCAGGATCCTTACGGTAGATTCGGCAATGAAAATAAGTGGATTCTGCCCCTTTTCTATGGTCCCTGTAACCTTCACTGTGGCACGCCTGATAGCCCTGTCCGAAGTAATTCTGATCCTGGTATCACTGAGTATCTCGGTAACTACTTCAACGGGCTGGTTGTTTTCATCAAACACTTCCACCGTAATGCTCTCAGTTTTCAGGTTATGAGGAACATAGCGGCCCCGGCCTTCGCGCAGGTAAAGATTATCTTTTGTATATACCTTGGTTTTTATGCGGGTCTCCGCCTCCCGTGCCCGGGTACGTGAATTCCGGTATTTGGCATTGATCTCCTTCAGGTAGGGAACCTTGTTGTACAGATTCACGAAATTGAGCTGACCATTGAGCTGGATGGTATTGGAGTTCTTGATGGTGTTCCCCAGGTTAATGGGACCGTCTACAGGGTCGTCCGGAATAATGGGGCCAACATCCCACCCGTAAGTACCCCCGTAGCGGACATTGGCACTGGTCCAGTCAAGCAACGGAATCTTGTTGATTGGAATGGTGTAGGAGGCGTTGAACTGGTGGAAGTAGCTGGTGGTACGGCCGCCGGCCCGGATGCTTCGCCAGAGCGAATCCCGGTAAACCTCGTAACTGTCCAGTTCCTTGTTCCAACGCCCTTCAGGCTCATCGATCCGTGCAATATTTGTGGACGAGAAATCAAACCTCAGGTTGCGTGTCAGATCGAATTTCAAGTCAAAATAGCGGTTCCAAAGAAAGTCTTTCTTAAAGGTGGGCTCCACAATAAAACCGGGATTACTAATATTTCTCACCTGTTTTTCCAGGTAATAACGATCCATGTCGGTCCTGAAGGAGATTCTCGACGGGGTGTAGTTAAAATTGAAATCCTTCACCAGGCGGAACCATTCATTGTTCATCCATTTCACCGATTTGAAGGGCTGAACATTTTTGGGCCTGGTGTTAAAATTGTAACCGATGCTTCCCCTTACCTTCCGGGTATTGTAAAAATCCAGGTTTGGATTACGGCTGATCATTTCGTTCAGGGAGAAACTGGCCGACCAGTTGGAAAGGCTGTAGATCCGTTTCTTGGCACCGGCCTTGTTCATTCTCACATTGGTCACTGCAAAAGATTTCCGTTCCACCATGTCCCTTGCATTCCTGATAATGGAATCCCGCTCAGCCTCTGTTTCTGCCTCGTCGATAGCCTCTTTCAGTGGTATATCGGGGTCCAGCGGATTGTACTCCGGATTGACAATGGCTTTGGAATAGCTGGCAAAAACCGGAATGTTGACTCCAGCTTCCTGTTTAAAAAACTTGCCTAATTGCAGGTTGGAGGAGACATCATACCGGATGACCTGTTCTTGCTGACGCTCCTGGACCTTCTGTTCAATACTGCCGAATCCGGGCTGACTGGTGTTCCCTGCAAAGGTCACATTACCGAAATCGGCCAACTTAAGGGTGGCCCTTCCATTGGCGGCCCATCCACCCTCTTCATTGAAGTCTGTCAGGCGCAACTCATTGAGCCAGATCTCTCCGGACTTGGGCAGACCGTCATCGTGACCATAGGGATTGTTGCCCGATTTGGGATTGCGTACCCCAATCATAATGGTACGAATGCTGCTCATATTAGGATTCCCTGATACAGATATGCGGTTCCCCTTTTCATCCAGTACGGAGTAAACAGAATTAATGGTTACCTCGCTTTCCGGATCACTCATAGCATGGTTCCTGGCCTGTTTCACCTCTTTGAATTTGTTAAGTTCAATCTCAAATTTATTGGCCGCAGGCCATACGATCAACCGGTCGCTCTCACTATCGTTATCATATTTGCCAGGAGGTGTGAGTTTCATGGGAACCTCGTACTCATAATAGTTATCCTGATAATCGGATCCCAGTCTGATAATTGCCACCAATTCATTCTGCTCCAGCGCAATGCCGGGGATCGCTTCGGCGTGGGCCTCCATTCGAATCTTTCTATACTGTCGGATATCCAGCTCTGTATTTTTATAAGCTGCCCGGGCATCACCATCAGCCAGCTCATGCACTTTCAGAACGATGGACTGTTCGTTCAGCTGCCTTAACTGGGGCTGAGTGGGATCTATTTGCCGGTTAAATCCTGGAGGCAGCACATAGTTTACCGGTTCCTTGCCCGCATTCTCTTCGATATTCACAGCCGAGATGGCCAATGCCCCCTCGGGGGGTTCCTCCCCTGTCCAGGCCTCACCCCCCTGGGTGAAGGGCAGTTGATATCGGCGCCACTCCCCCCGGACCAGATCCAGTCTGGCAAACCTGAGGAAGGTGGTGTCTTCGAAACCGGTCATAAACATCCTCATAAAACGGATGGTTTTGAAATCAGAGATACCTCCAACCGTTGTCTCGTAATTGAAAATGGGGATCCTGAACTGGTACCAGGTGACATCTGCTTTTTCACCGTTTTCATAGTTAACCCTGTCCACCACCTTATCCACGATGTTGTTTCGACCCACCTCCAGTTCATTCTTGTCTATATCGACCCTGTAGACAAAATAGCTCTCACCCTCACTCAGGGTATTGTCCCTGTTGATATCCTCAATATCGGGCAGAGAGGTTCCTGAAGTGGGATAGGACTCAGGATTGTCCAGGTCGCTGGGGGAGTTCCCCTCGTGGTTGTTGTAATCTTTGTAGCGACTCAGGATATCCAGTTGGTCTGCATCATGCTGAGAACTGCGGTAATACCTGTAGTCGTCGGAGGAGGGATCTAAAAATATGGCATCGCGGGCTTCTCCGGTAATGAGTCCTGAGTTGTACAGGTTTTCAATCTGGTTCAGGTAATCATCAGGTTGGTCTGAGAAGAACAGCTCTTCATCCTGTGAGTAAAGTGAGGAGAGTCCGTCAAAACCTACATCCTGGAATTTCCTGGTTTCGTCGCCTGCACTGAATCCCTGGACCAGGGACTGTGTGAGGGGTACCCGCCCCCAAACAGTGGTATCCACCTTCTCAATAACCTCGGATGTGGGTAGTCCGTTTTCAAAGGTTTTTCGGGAATCTTTCAGCACATCCTCAGAGATATTTCCCAGGTTAAAATAGAGTTGACCCCCACTGTGGTCAGGCATCTCTGCAAAAGGGTCCATGAGCCAGAACTCGATGAACTCCACATTGGACTGTTCAAAATCACTGGAGTAGATTTCCCTCATAATTCCGCCCCAGCGATGGGTGGGTTCCCGTAAATTGCCATCCGCATCAATCCTTTCGTAATCATAATTATACGGACCTCGCTCATGGGGATAGAAAGCCATGTTCAGGACAGAGATCCGTGTGGGGATCCCGTTGGGATTCTCTTTATTGGGAAAGATATCCTGTTCATATACTTCGTAGACATAGGCACTGGATTGAAGATCGGGATTGGCCTTGATATATTCAGGGGTACGGGAATCATTATTTACGAAAAGAGGATCGATGTGGAACCAGGCCAGTTTGGCCCTTCCATAACCATATTCCCTGTTGTTATTTAATTCTGCCTCCGGGAAGAAACCGCGGGGGGTACTGGAGAGCTTCCAGGAGGAGAACTGTTTAAGATCAATGGAGGTTTCACTTCC
>JAUVKN010000324.1 GCA_030596245.1 Bacteroidia bacterium
GCTGTCTTATCAAAGACGACCTGCCTGGTATGGATATACTTTTTACCAATCACTGGGAAAGCCCGACACCTGCACTCGTAAATCCAATCCTGGATGCGAATCCATCGTTGATGCACAGGTAAATGGAGCAGGATACGATCACATATGACTCGTTGGACAACAGGCCATTACCACAATGGCTGACAGATCAGAAAGCACAAAGTCAGCTCATTGAGGATAAAGAAGAATTTATTAAGAAGGATCCATCACTATATATTTCCCTGGGTGTTACCCTAGTCCTGGTTCTGTTATTGGTTTTGTTATTTACTTTCCGGATTTTAAAAAGAAAGCGTATAAAAAAATGAGCCTGTTCAAACTGATCATTAAAGAGGCGGGATACCGCAGTGTCAGCACACTGATCATATTGCTCACAGTGATCATTGCAACGCTGGTTGCCATATCCATCTTTACAATGAGCAAGGCCAGCGAGGATGAGACCCGGAAAATCATGCGCGAACAGGGACTAAACCTGTTCCTCTTTCCCAAAGGCACCGAAACCATTGATTTCTTCTCTTACGATTACTCTGCCACATTTGATGAAGAGTATGTAGATATACTCGCGAATTCTGAAACTTTCGATGCCGTAAGGCACCTGGTAGGAATGCTGCAACTGATCGTTCCGGGCTGGGAGGATCCACAGGGCCGCAAGCATAACATTCTTCTGGTGGGATACAAAGACGAAGCTATTCAACCCTATTTAAACAGGCAGGAGTTAATGGGAACGGATGTTGAGAGAGGAACGGTGAGGCTGGGGTTTGACATATCCCGGTTTATTCCCGAAGAGAGCCTGTTCCGTATCAGGGGCGAGGACGGGAACATCCATGAGTTCCTGATCACAGAGCGCATGCAGGAGGGGAGAGGGATGCTGGACCAGGGGGTGGCCATGAATCTTCAGGATATGCAGGGAATGATGAATATGCCCGGGAAAATCAATAAAATTGAAGCACTGGGATGTGTGTGTCACGATGGCCGGGTCATCAATGCGCGCAGGCAGATCAATCAATTTCTTCCGGATGTGGAGGTGAAAGAGCTTGCAAGTATCGCAAATGCGAGGGAGAACCAGCGATTGATGATGAATAAATACGGATCATTCATCATCCCGTTTGTCATTTTTGCCTCTTTGCTGATCAGCGGATTTCTGTTTTACGAGAATGTGAAATCGAGAAAGTATGAGATCGGTGTGCTCCTGGCATTGGGTTCGGGAAGAGGAAAAGTGATTGGCCTGATCCTTGGCAAAGCATTCATGCTGGGTTTTACCGGTGCGATCCTTGGATTCTTTGCCGGAACGGGAATTGCTGATTATTTTGGGCGTGAGGTTTTCGAATTTACGGCTCAGAATATTCGTCCCAGGTGGAACTTGTTGGTTGCAGGTATGGCCCTTTCTCCCTTCATATTTATGCTGGCTTCCTGGATCCCTGCCCTGATTGCGGTCAGGTGGGACCCTGCCAAAATTTTAAGTGATACATAGATGACTGTTTATCCCATGATCAAGCTTCAGAACATAAGTAAAACTTATCCATCCTCATCAGGTGTTTTCTATGCCCTCAGGGACCTCTCCCTCGAAATCGGACATGGCCAGTATATTGCCGTTACCGGGCCCAGCGGTGCCGGAAAATCCACACTGCTCAATATTCTGGGAGGTATGACCAGGCCCGATCATGGGGATGTTCTGGTAAACGGGAAGCAACTGTACAATTTGAGCGAAAAAAAGAGGAATGAATACCGCAGGGTAAAGATTGGTTTTGTATTCCAGCAATTTCACCTGATTCCCTATCTCACTGTCTATGAAAACATTTTAACCGGAATATCAGGAGGCAATAATAGAAGCAATATTCAACCACTGTTAGAAAGATTTCAGCTGGAGAATAAATCCAAACACCATCCTTCACAGTTAAGTGTGGGAGAGAAACAGCGGGTTGCCCTTATTCGCGCCACAGTTTCCAGACCTGACATGATTCTGGCAGATGAACCCACCGGAAACCTCGATCAGGAAAACAGCAAGATCATTCTTGATTTTTTCAGGGAGTACCACGGAGAGGGAAAAACAGTCATTCTGGTCACACATGAGCCTGGCCTGTCCGGACTTGCCGACAGGGTTGTGCATCTAAGGAATGGGATTGCTACTTTCTGAAAGTTTTTGTCGCCTCTTGTTTTTGCTTTAGGTCTTTAGTCTAAAGAAAGGTATTAATCCTTCACACAGCGCACATTAAATCCAGAGCCTTTATATTCAGAAGATCTGTATATCTCTGAATGATTGTATCTCCAGTACCTGGCGAATGCTTTTAGTTCAGATTCCTGGTCCGATGTCCAGATATGGGCTTCCCATCCCATGCTTTCAAACCCTGCATGAGGTGAGCGGCTTCCAGTTGGCATGATGGTCATCAGCGTCTCATTGGTAGCCCCGGTATTCGGACTCTCCCAGAGTCCGGTTGCCTTCATCATGCCTCCTTCTGCTGTGCCCCTGAAACCAGTCTGGTCAGCCTCGGTTTCATTCATGCCCAGGTAGATCTCAAGCTGCTTCCACTCCTGGTCGGATGATACATGCCAACCTGAAGGGCATAGCAACCCTGTATTCACGGCTTCCCAGGTGTAAAGTGCTCCCCAGGAGCGATACATCGTGTCATTCTCATACCAGCAATAACCTGGCCCGTCATTGTAGGTCCAGCTAAGACTATCCGGGAGATGCGGAATTTCACTGGCATCATTATATTTTGTGGCCCTCAGGTTTTCGGCCATCCAAACCTGTTCACCGATTGTAACCATTCCATATTCCACGTTATCCCTGGCATCAAAAAAAGTGCCGGATTCAATCTCAGCCAACTCAAAAATCAACTCTTCACCCAAGGACTCTCCCGCCACATTCAAAGCGTATGCACGGTAATAATAGGTAGTACCCGGAACCAGGTCTGTAAATGACCCGGTGAAGGCTCCAATACCCTCCCCAACCTGCAGTTTTGAACCCGAACTCTCGGGATCTGGGGAATCGCCCCAGTAAAATCCTGTTTCAGTAATTGTTATTCCGCCGTTGTCCGTGACTTCACCTCCCACTACAGCTGACTTGTATTTCACAGAAACCACCGACCCGGTAACCACCACCGGGCCACCTTTCGTAGTAAAACTGATTTCATTACCAACGGATTCACCGGCTGCATTGACTGAGAAGGCTTTTACATAGTATGTGGTCGCTGGAGATAACCCCATGAGCTTTGCAAAAAAGTCATCATACTTATGCGCGCTGACCGTCCTGGTACCGGTAATTTCCGGTGATGGTTCACTGCCCCAGTAAAAACCATTTTCAATGATTTCTTCGCCTCCATCATCAGTCACCTCACCACGAACAACGGCTGACTCGTGCGTGATGGAATCCACGATGCTACCTGTTTGAACAGTGGGTACTGTATGTGTCTGGAATTCCAGTTCCTGTCCAAGTGCCAAACCTGCACTATTTATTGCATACGCCCTGAAATATATCCTGGTCCCATGTGGCAAATCATAGATGGTTTCGAAAAAGTCTCCCAGGTCCTCTGCCATGGGAACTCTGGTCCCTGCTGTCTCGGGGTTGGTCACAGTATCCCAGTATATACCTGCCTCTGTGATTGCATTCCCGCCATCGTTACTCACAGATCCACCCACAGCTGCCGAGTTATAGGTAATAGAATCTGCGGCGGTTGTGGTCACCTGGGATTGCGCGACACTGATTGTTACTACAACTTCATCGCTGGCTTCCAGCCCTTCATTGTCCCAGGCCGTGACTTTTAACGTATATTGCCCGGGGGCATATTCATCAGTAATCAGATCATAGTTATATGGAAAACTCAATCCTGTTAGTCCCGATCCGTTTACATACAGCCTGACCTCTGCAACAATTCCGTCGGGATCATCGGTGTCAACAGAGACGGAAATTACGTCCCCCCTGCTAAACTCCGATCCATTGTCCGGCTTAACAATCTCACATGTAGGTGGCTGATTCTTCTGACATGAAACAAAAAGGCTGATTGCCAGGAATAGCACAAAGAATTTAAATGCGTTGAGGGAATTCATTTTTTGAGGGTTTGGAGTTCTTATTCTATACGTATGTCCATATTATTTGTTGTGTTTGCTTTGTGTTTGGGAACTGCTTTTTTAACTTTTAATCTTATCTCAATTATGCAGGG
>JAUVKN010000188.1 GCA_030596245.1 Bacteroidia bacterium
ACCTGCACGATCTTAAGATCAGGCTGGGTAATATCTTTATTGGCTATACATTCGGAAAGAAACCCATCTACGCGCGTGATCTCAATACAGGCGGCGCCATGGCTGCATTGCTAAAAGATGCCATAAAACCAAACCTGGTCCAGACCATAGAAGGCAATCCGGCCATTATTCACGGTGGACCATTTGCCAACATTGCCCAGGGTACCAACTCGGTTATTGCCACACGCATGGGAATGACATTCTCAGATTATACAGTGACTGAAGCCGGGTTTGGATTTGATCTGGGTGCTGAAAAGTTTTTTGACATCAAGTGTCAAAGCGCAGGTCTTTCTCCCAAGGCAGTTGTGTTGACAACGACTATAAGGGCCTTAAAATACCATGGAGGAGCTGATTTAAAGAGACTCACAGAACCAGATTGTGATGCGCTCAGGAAGGGATTACCCAATCTGGAGAAACACCTGGAAAATATCAAGCAATTCAATGTAACTCCTGTGATCGCTATAAACCGGTTCATTACAGATTCCGAGGAGGAGATACAGATCATTCAGGAGGAAGCCAGACAGCTGGGTGTTAGATGTGCAGTGGCTGATCTTTGGGCCAAAGGGGGAGAAGGAGCCATAGATCTGGCACACAAAGTGATTGAAGTTGTGGAGACCAATCCACCGGTATTTGATCCCATGTATGACTGGAGTTGGCCTGTAAAAAAGAAGATTGAAACCCTGGCTACCAAAATTTATGGCGCCGAACATGTGGACTACTCAGCACAGGCAAAGAAAGACTTGAAGAAGATCTCGGAGCTGGGATTGGATCAGATGCCCATATGCAGTGCCATAACCCAGAAGTCATTGTCTGATAATCCTGCACTCCTGGGAAGACCCAAGGACTTCATTATTACAGTGAGGGAGATTGAAATTGCATCTGGTGCCGGATTTCTGATCCCCATCACCGGATCGATCATGCGCATGCCCGGACTGCCGGCCCATCCTGCATCTGAAAATATCAGCATAGACAATAACGGGAACATCACAGGCCTCATGTAAACACACTAACCCACTAACACACTAACACACTAACCCACTAACACACTAACCCATTCTATATGAAAACCATTCTAAAAAGTAAGTCACAGGAACTGGTCATTGATACTGAGGGACCAGTGGTCATCATTGGAGAAAGCATCAATCCTACCCGCCGAAAGAAACTGGTTGAAACCCTTTCCCAGCATAATTTTGAATTTGCCATCCAGTTGGCCAAAAGCCAGATAGATGCCGGAGCCGATGTGCTCGATGTGAATGTGGGTTACCCGGGAGTTGACGATGCCGCATTGCTTCCCGAAACGGTAAAAGCCATTCAACAAGAAGTGGATGTGCCACTCTGTATCGATTCCCCCAATCCCAGGGCCATTGAATCTACTCTAAAAGTTATTGATGGCAAATGTCTGATCAACTCTGTAAATGGTGAAGAAAAATCACTTGAAGCCATTTTGCCAATGGCCAAAGAATACGATGCTGCAGTAATCGGACTGGTTATGGATGATGATGGCATCACACATGATCCGGAAAAACGATTGAAGATTGCTGAAAAAATCCTTAACAGGGCGGTGAAACTTGGTATCAAGGAGGAGGATGTAGTCATTGACCCCCTTGCCATGGCTGTGAGTGCCGATCCCAATGCCTGCCTGATTACCCTGGAAACCATCAAGCTGGTTCATGATAAGCTGGGACTCAATATTACCCAGGGAGCCAGCAATATTTCCTTTGGGCTCCCCAACCGGGAAGAATTGAACATGGCTCACATGGTGCTTTCCATCTGGAATGGTTTGACCTGCCCCATCGCAAATCCCAACAAAATCACCACAATGATAAGGGCAGCAGATCTGATCCGGGCAAGGGATGACTTCGCTTTGAGGTTTACGGAACACTATTATAGCATGGAAGCTATGAAAAGTTGAAAGTGCCTAGTGGAAAGTTAGAGTTAGAAAAAAAGTGAATTATGGCATTGTTTACACCTGGGAGAAGATGGCAACCGCCCTTCTTTCCGTTCAAGAAAGAACCTTTTGGTAAAAGGGTATTAAGGAAGATCGAACGCTGGATCAAAGGACCCATGTTCGGTTGCCGGATGTGCGGCAACTGCCTGCTTCAGGAAACAGCTTTTATCTGTCCCATGGAGTGCCCTAAGGGGATGAGAAATGGTCCGTGCGGAGGTTCAACAGCCGAGAAATGCTATGTGGATGAAACCCGCCCGTGCATCTGGTACAAGATCTATGAAAGGGCCTTCAAAATGGGCAGGGAAGAGATGTTACTGGAAGTACTTCCGCCTCTGGATTGGGACAAAGTTGGGACCGAGACATGGGGTGATGTGGTTCGCTCCATGCGAAAATTTGGTACTGGAGCATTCCTGAAAAGCAGGTTCTCCCGAAATAGGGAAAAGAAGGCGCAAACCTGGGAGGCTGTATTTAAACCAGTACGTCAGCCCGATTGGTGGCGGGGCGATGCGATATATCATGCGCCTGCTTATGAGGAGCCATTTTCAGAGCTGGAACGCCAGTTGCGCACCGGTAAGTTTGTTGTGACCACAGAGGTATCCCCACCCCTGAGTACTGCCACAGGAAAATTGAAACGCGATATTGAGATGGTAAAGGAGCTGGTGGCAGCGGTGAATTTCACAGATAGTGCTTCAGCCAGTCCACGCATGTCGAGCATGGCATGCAGCAAAGTTGCCGCTGAACTAAATGCAGACCCCGTACTTCAGATTGCAGCCAGAGATAAAACCCGCAGTGGATTGCAATCAGATATCGTGGGTGCCAATGTGATGGGTGTGCACAATGTATTGTGTATTACAGGTGATAATGCACGCATGGGACCAACTCCCACCAGCAATACCAATATCCTTGATTTTGATGCCATCCAGATGTTGTGGATCCTGCGAAGGATGCGCGATGAAGGGATATACCTGGATGGCCGGAAAATGAAATCTCCTCCTAAATTGTTTCTGGGTTCAGCTGCATCACCATTCGCATCGGAGCCAAAGTTCCAGGCGCTTAGAGAGGAGAAAAAGATCAATGCCGGTGCCCAGTTCTTTCAAACCAATCTCATCTTTGATCCGGATGGGTTCGACCTCTGGCTGGAAGCACTTTATAAGCGAAACATCCTTGATAAGGTATACATACTCGCCGGAGTAACTCCCATCAGAAGCAACCGGATGGCTCAATACCTGCACTACAATATTCCCGGTGTAACCGTACCAAAGGCGATCTTGAATCGTTTCGAAGAAGCCAGAGAAGATGATTATGAAGAGGTGGGGGTGGAGATAGCCCTGGAGATCATCAAAAAGATTAAGCCTAAACAGGGAATCAATGGAATCCACCTCATGTCGGTAGGCTGGGAAACTATCGTGCCCCGCATCATTTCAGAAGCCGGATTAAACTAAGCACTTGTCTATGATATCGACGCTGTCAGGAAACAGATCTTATAACCGGCTCATACTGTTAGTTTACTCTTCTTTTACCAGAAAACCGCATAGAGGGCTGCGAGAATGCCCATAATGATGATGGCAGATACATTGTATACCGGGTCAGTTTTAAAAAGTCCCTTCTCTATTTCAATCCCTTTGCCATGATCCCCTTTGGTTCTCCACTCCAACAGTGAATAGACCACCATCAATGTACTCAGAACCACGAAACAGTGCCCTACCCGGTTCATAAAGGGCATGTGGGGGAACACCAGGTCAAATAACAATGAAAGTGGTATGGTTAATATGGCCACCAAAAGGGCTGCATTGGCTGTAGCTTTCTTCCAGAACAAACCGGCCAGGAATATGGCTACAAGGCCAGGTGTGACATAACCCGTGAAATCCTGGATAAACTGGAAAGCCTGGTCCAGGTTCCTCAACAATGGTGCAATGGTTACGGCTATGGTAAGGACCACCAGGCTGGTAATCCTGCCCGTCCGGACCAGCATCTTCTCCGATGCCCTCTTATTGATCAAAGGTTTATAGAGATCCATGGTAAAAATAGTAGATGAGCTGTTGGTCATTGAGCTCAGGGAGGAGACGATGGCAGCAATAAGGGCTGCAAAAACCAGTCCTTTTAATCCCGGACCCACAAAATTACTGAGCAACCAGGGGTATGCATCATCGGCTTTTGGAATATCTGCCTGCAACACATAGGCTGCAATACCGGGCACCACCACAATAACAGGAAGCATGAGTTTAAGGTAGCCGGCAAATGCCACTCCCCGCTGTGCTTCCTTCAGGCTTTTCGCTGCCAGTGCTCGCTGAATAATGTACTGGTTGCATCCAAAATAGTAAAGATTGGCCATCCAGATGCCCCCCAGTAAAACTGCTATTCCCGGCAAGTAAGTATACATGGGGTGATCTTTGGCCAGGATCATATCAAACTTTTCAGGGGCCGCCTTCATCATGTTGCCAAATCCGGCTATCACTCCCTCTCCATTCCCAATTTCGCCCAGCACCAGAAAGGTGGTGATCAATCCGCCAATCACAAGGAAAGTTACCTGCATCACATCTGTCCAGGCCACTGCTTTCAATCCCCCGTACACTGAATATATGGCTGAAAACAATGCCAGTCCAATCACCGCAGGGAGCAATTCCACTCCCAGCACATTAACCAGTACCAACGCTCCCAGATACAAGACCGAAGTAAGGTTGATAAAGACATAGACCAACAACCAGAAAACGGCCATGCTGGTCCTCACCCGGTGATCGAATCGAATCTCCAGGAACTGTGGCATGGTGTAGATCTTTGTCTTCAGAAAGATGGGTAGAAAATACTTGGCCACAATCAGAAGACCCAGGGCCCCGATCCATTCATAGGTGGCTATTCCCAGACCGATGGCATATCCTGATCCGGACATTCCAATGAACTGTTCGGCGGAGATGTTGGAAGCAATCAGGGATGCCCCTACTGCCCACCAGGGTAGTGAACGGCTGGCCAGAAAATAGTCCGAAGATGTCTCCTCCACCCCCTTTTTTCTCCTGGAGACAAAAAGTCCCAGACCAATTACCAGAAAACAGTACCCGATAAAAACAATAAAATCTAATGGCGACAGCTCCATTTTCAGTGGCTATCAATTCACCCGGAATGTGGTTGAAACCAGCTGAACACCCAATTCCTGACCACGCTCTCCCGGTGATCCATTCCCAATGTGAATCACATACTCTCCCGGAAGGACCCCGGTTTTCCCTTCCTCATTAAACTGCTCCAAGTCTCGGGCAGTCAGTTCAAAACTCACTGTGGTTGATGCACCCTTTTTTAGAGTTATCCTTTCAAACTTTTTCAATGCCCATAGGGGTTGATTGGATGCCTGATCAGGTACTGTGATGTATAACTGGACAACCTCGTCTGCTTCAATATCTCCGCTGTTTTTTACGTCAACCGAAACAGTCAGGGTTTCATCGGCAGCAATCTCCTCCTTATCCAGGTAAAGATCATTGAAACTGAATTTGGTATAGGAAAGTCCGTAGCCAAACGGATAGAGTGGTTTGGATGTCATGTACCTGTAAGTCCGCTCCACCATAGAATAGTCCTCATAATCAGGCAGCTGATCGACCGACAGAGGAAAAGTCAGCGGCAGCTTACCTGAGGGGGATTCATTCCCGAAGATAATATCGGCCACTGCATTTCCACCCTCCTGTCCGGGATACCAGACCCATAGGATGGCATCAGCTAGTTCCTCCACCTCTGGAATAGTCATGGGACTTCCTCCTGTAATGACCACGATCAAAGGTTTCTCATTACCCTCTCTGAGTTTCTTCAGGTATTTGACCTGGTTCTCCGGAAGATTCAATTCTAATCTGTCCCCTTTGTTAGAGGATGCCAGAGACTCTCCTTCTTCTCCCTCTATCATTCCTGAAATACCCATAACAGCAATAATTGCATCCTGCTGTTGTGCAGTTTCCGTAGTCCAGTCCATCGGGTTAACATTCTGCCTGTAAGCAAGAACTCCGGGACTGTAATTTATGGAGGTGCCTACACTCACCCGTGAAGTTATTCCCTCCAAAATATTCACCAGAGAACCACTCATGCCATAATAATTTCCAATAAGCACTTCGCTATTATTGGCATGGGGACCAAGCACATACAGGGATCTGATATCGCTGCTCAGTGGTAATACATTCCCTTTGTTCTTTAACAACACCAAAGATTTAACCGCCGCTTCATAAGCGAGGTCCAAATGAGCATCAGAATTGATCACCGACTCATCAACTTCATTATAAGGATTCATTTCATCAGGATCAAACAGTCCAAGCTCAAACCTGGTTATGAACAGTGTGGATAACCTCTCATTGATGGTCTCTTCCGTCACCAGTCCCTGCTCCAATGCCTCGCCAAGAAACGGGTAGGTGTCCCCACAATTAAGACTAACACCCATGTTTAAAGCAAATGCTGCAGATTCAGCAGCACTGCTGGTCACCATGTGACCGGTATGAAAATCTTTTATAGCCCAGCAATCGCTAAGAATGTGACCTTTGAAATTCCATTGATCCATTAGCACATCCTTCAACAATAGCTGGCTTGCACATGCAGCCTCTCCATTCACCCTGTTGTAAGCGCCCATCACAGACTCCACATTACCTTCAATAACCAGTCTCTTAAACGCAGGCAGATAGGTTTCATATAAGTCCTTCATACTGGTAACAGCATCAAATTCATGCCTGAGTTCTTCAGGTCCGGAATGTACAGCGAAGTGCTTTGCACAGGCACCAGTTTTCAGATATTTCGGATCATCCCCTTGCAACCCATTCACGCATGCAAGTCCCATCTGTCCAGTAAGATATGGATCCTCTCCATATGTTTCCATTCCCCTCCCCCATCTCGGATCACGAAATATGTTAATATTGGGGGTCCAGAATGTGAGTCCGGCATACCTCTTTCTGTTACCGATACTGGTAGATACATTGAATTTCGCCCTTGCCTCATCAGAAACTGCACTGAAGATCCGGAAAAGCAATTCTGTATCGAAAGTTGCTCCCAATCCAATGGGTTGCGGAAAAACTGTGGCCCGTCCATTTCTTGCAACGCCATGAAGCGCCTCGTTCCACCAGTTGTAGTCCGGAACTCCAAGTCGATCAATGGCCGGGGCATTGTAGAGTAACTGATCGATCTTCTCCTCAACGGTCATTTCATCAATCAATAGTTGCACCCGCTCTTCAAAACCAATCTCGGGATTGTACCATGGAAAATCATAACTGGCCTGACTGGCATCCTCTGTATTCGAACCACAACTTACCAGGAACAAAGCAAAAAGAAAAAGGGAAATACGGCGTAACATAGTTTTTAGTTTTAGTGGTTTACCAAAGATAGTTTTTAGAATAGCATATCAATGCTTTTCACTTTGCGATAATCTCCCCTAAACTGTATCTTTATATTGTATCAACATTTTGCAATAATGGATTTACAGGCGCAAAAAGAATTGTTAATTGAGCGTTTCAGGCAAATAAATGACATAAATCTTGTAGAGGCGATTCAAAAATTGCTTGATTATGCATCTAAGAAAGAGGATGAAATGTATTCCATTCCTGAATCTCATCAAAAGTTAGTAATGGACCGGTTTGATAAGATTAAAAAAAAACCTAATAGGCTTTTGGATTGGGACGAAGCAAAAAAAACGCTGAAGGCTTGATAATTATGTTTTCACATCAATCAGGAATCCAACATCGTTGAAGTTCTTGCGGTTATAAGTACCGACCGGAATCCTAAAATCTGGACTGAAAAGACAGGTGGAATTTTATAAAACCTGGCCCCGTAGTCGTAGAGTTCTAAGTTAATTGAATTGCTCGTCCTGAAGTTCTTTACCGTTAAATAGGTACTTGTTCTCACTGGGCACCATTTTTACCCCACTATCAACTCCTTACACCTTCTCCAGCAGGTTCATTATATTCAAAGAACGCATTTTAAAGATACCCATTTTCTTTTCAAATGAAGATTTCAATTGAAGAAAAAAAGTTAACCGTTTTCAACCTACTCCCCGCAGCTGCCGGCCCGTTCCGCTCCCTTCGCCGGCAGCTGCTCCCCACGCCATCCCTTCTGTTGTTTTCCCCGGCCTGGCGGCCAGGATAAACAACCCAAAGCTATGTTTACATAATGGGATATTATAGGCGCAACACATTGTAAGTAAA
>JAUVKN010000143.1 GCA_030596245.1 Bacteroidia bacterium
TGGCTCCTCAGCTTTAGGCTCCTCTTTAGGCTCCTCAGCTTTTGGTTCCTCTTTAGACTCCTCAGCGTTCTTCGCCTCTTGGCTCAGTTCCTCTGTTTGGGCCTCTTCTTTAGATTCTTCGGAAGGCTTTACACTTTCCTCTTGTTGAGATGCAGCATCTTCTACCGGTGTTGCTTTACTTGCAGGTTCAGTCGATTCTACTTCAGCGGCAACATTCTCGTCAGTTTTTTCACTCTCTTCAGTTGCAGATACAACTTTGTTTTCAACTTTTTTACTCTCGTTAGACATTAGATAATACCTTTAAAATTAATAAGTTAGACATTATAGTTATTTAATCAAGCCGCAAAGTTAATAAAACGGTCACAAATCCCAAAAAAAGATCGGCGTAAAACCCTGTAAAACCACGATTTGCATTGCTTTCTGCCAAAGAACATCAAGACTTCCTGGCACCATGTCAAAAACTAAAATCCATCATGGCATCTTTTACTTTAAAAATTTAACTTTACATTTCATTTAACAAATCTTATTAATATGAAAATAGCAGTTGTTGGAACAGGTTATGTGGGGCTCGTATCCGGGACATGTTTTGCAGAAACAGGAATAACAGTCACCTGTGTGGATATAGACCAGAAGAAGATTGACAATCTGAAACAAGGGATCATTCCCATTTATGAGCCCGGACTTGAGAATATGGTGAAGAGTAATGTTGAAAAAGGTCTTTTATTCTTCAGTACCAACCTGAAAGAGAGCATTGTTGATTGCGATGCTGTTTTTATCGCCGTAGGCACCCCTCCTGATGAGGATGGCAGTGCTGACCTACAATATGTGCTGGCAGTGGCTGACGAAATCGGGCAACATATGCAGGATTACCTGGTCATTGCTACCAAGAGCACCGTACCCATTAAAACTGCGGAGAAAGTAAGAAAAAAGGTTGCAGAGGCTCTGGCTAAGAGGAAGGTAGACCTGAAGTTTGATGTGGCATCGAACCCCGAATTCCTGAAAGAGGGTGCTGCCATCAATGACTTTTTGAAGCCCGACCGCATTGTGATCGGGACAGATTCCGAACGTGCTGAAAAGCTCATGCACCGACTGTACAAACCCTTTCTTTTGAATGGTCACCCCATCATCTTTATGGACATTACTTCTGCAGAAATGACAAAGTACGCAGCCAACTCAATGCTGGCGACGAAAATCAGCTTCATGAATGATATTGCAAACCTGTGCGAGGTTGTGGGAGCAGATGTGAATATGGTCCGAAAAGGGATCGGTAGCGATACACGCATAGGCAACAAGTTTATCTATCCGGGTGCAGGATATGGCGGAAGTTGCTTCCCGAAGGATGTGAAAGCGTTGATACGGACAGGTGATGAGTATGATCGCTCCCTGAAGATCCTGAAAGCGGTAGAACTGGTAAATGACAACCAGAAGGGTGTTATACCTACGAAAATCAGGTCTCATTTCGGGAATGACCTCAGGGGTAAAAGAATCGGTATCTGGGGATTATCCTTCAAACCGCATACAGATGATATGAGGGAAGCTCCTTCGGTACGGATCATTGAAGAGTTACTCAAGGATGGCGTTGAGATCAGGGCGTACGATCCCGTTGCCCTGGAAGAGGGCAAACGACAATTGGGAGATAAAATAGAGTATTGTGAAGACAAGTATGAGGCAATGATCGATACTGATGCGCTCGTGGTGATTACCGAATGGCCCGAATTCAGGGTTCTGAATTACAAGGTGCTGGATAAGCTGATGATCGAAAAAGTAATTTTCGACGGCAGGAATATTTATGATGCTGAAGAGCTCCAGGAATATGGATTCACATACTACAGCATCGGAAGACAACCTGTTAAACCCTGAACCGTATAAAACGAATATGAAAAGAATTCTTATTACCGGAGGAGCAGGTTTTATTGGCTCTCATCTGTGCGAGAGACTCCTTCAGGAAGGCAATGAAGTGCTCTGCCTCGACAACTACTTTACCGGGGCCAAGAGAAACATTACCCATCTTCTGGAGAATCCATATTTTGAACTGATCAGACATGATGTCACTACACCCTTTTATGTGGAGGTGGATGAGATCTATAACCTGGCTTGTCCTGCCTCACCCATACATTACCAGTACAATCCAATTAAGACGGTGAAAACATCGGTGATGGGAGCCATTAATATGCTGGGGCTGGCCAAAAGGATCAAAGCCAAAATACTTCAGGCATCCACCAGTGAAGTATATGGTGATCCCACCATTCATCCTCAACCAGAATCATATTGGGGCAACGTGAATCCGATCGGCTCAAGATCTTGTTATGATGAGGGTAAAAGGTGTGCAGAAACCCTTTTCAAGGATTACCACCAACAAAATGGCGTCAGGATCAAGATAGTAAGGATATTCAACACCTATGGTCCAAGGATGCACCCCAACGATGGCAGAGTAGTTTCTAATTTCATAGTTCAGGCATTACAGAAAAAGGAGATCACCATCTATGGAGACGGGAGACAAACCCGGAGTTTTCAGTATGTGGATGACCTTCTTGAAGGGATAGTACGAATGATGCAAACAGGCGATGACGTGACAGGACCTATTAACCTGGGAAACCCTAAGGAGTTTACCATCCTGGAGTTGGCTGAAAAGATATTGCAGATGACCGGTTCGAATTCAAAAATCGTTCACATGCCACTACCTCAGGATGATCCCGTTCAGCGTAAACCCATAATCTCCATGGCAAAGGCCAACCTGAATGATTGGGAACCCGTGGTTGAGCTGGATGAGGGGCTGCAGAAAACCATTGCATATTTTGAAAAATTGCTAAAAGAATAATTATGAAGGGTATCATTTTGGCCGGGGGTGCTGGTACGCGTCTCTATCCCATTACAAAATCAATCTCCAAACAGATCCTCCCTGTCTATGACAAACCAATGATTTACTACCCATTGTCGGTGCTCATGCTGGCTGGGATCAAGGATATCCTGATCATCTCCACACCCGAGGATCTCCATCTCTACCAAACACTTTTGGATGATGGGAGTCAGCTCGGACTTTCACTAAACTACATCATACAGCCATCACCCGACGGACTGGCCCAGGCATTTCTGATCGGTGAAGAATTCATTGGAAATGACAATGTTTGCCTCATCCTTGGTGATAATATTTTTTATGGGCATGGATTCTCGAAAACACTGAGGAAGGCAGCTGATCTTGATCATGGAGCCATCGTCTTCGGCTATTATGTGACCGACCCGGAACGATATGGAGTGGTTGATTTTGATTCAGAGGGCCAGGTATTGAGTCTGGAGGAAAAACCAGCACAACCAAAGTCCAATTATGCCGTTACAGGCCTCTATTTCTATGGCAACGATGTGATTGAAAAAGCCAAAATACTCAAACCATCCCAACGGGGTGAACTTGAGATCACCGATCTAAATAGGTTATACCTGGATGAACACAGGCTGAGTGTCAGGATCATGGGAAGAGGAATGGCATGGCTCGATACCGGCACCCATGAAAGTCTGTTGCAAGCATCCAATTATATACATACCATTGAACAGCGCCAGGGATTGAAGATCTCCTGTATCGAAGAGATCGCCTATCAAATGAGGTTCATTGGAAAAGATCAATTGTTATCTATTGCTAAGCAGATGAAAAACAGCGCTTACGGGCAGTACTTATTAGGAATAGCTAATGAGCGACTTTTCAACTCAGACATATAAGTGCAGGAATGAAGATCAGAAAGACAGGTTTTGAGGGACTTACCATCCTGGAGCCAAAAGTGTTCGCAGATTCACGAGGGTATTTTCTCGAAAGTTACCACAGATCCAAGCTGGAGGAGCATGGCATCTTTTATAATTTTATTCAGGATAACCAGTCACACTCCTCTTTTGGTGTAATTCGTGGGCTGCATTATCAGAAGGAACCCCATGCCCAGGCAAAATTGATCAGGGTCACAGAAGGTTCCATCTTCGATGTGGCGGTGGACATACGTCCCGACTCCCCCACATTCGGGCAATGGTATGGCCTTGAGATCAGCGCTGAGAACCACCTCCAGTTATTGATCCCGGGAGGATTTGCCCATGGATTTTCAGTGCTTTCACAACATGCCACTCTCTTTTATAAATGTGATGCCTACTACCATCCCAAGTCTGAATCAGGGTTACGTTTTGATGATCCCGATTTGAATATCGACTGGAAAATTGATTTGAAATCGGCTGTCATTTCTGACAAAGACAAGATATTGCCTCTTTTTAAAAAACTTTAAACTATTAATAATGAGCCATGTATTAGTAACAGGTGCAAACGGACAACTTGGACGGGAAATCAAAAAGATCCGAAATAGCTTTAAACAGATCTACACCTTCACAGATATCGAAGAACTGGATGTCACAGATAAAGGAGCCCTGAAATCTTACATTGCTTCCCATCCGGCTGATTACATTATCAATTGTGCAGCCTTTACTGATGTGGATGGAGCAGAAGCAGAACCCGAGCGGGCCATGCAATTAAACAGGGACGTTCTGATCAACTTGAAAGATTGTATTGAAGATTACCCCAACACCAGGCTTATTCACATCTCTACTGATTATATTTTTAAGGGGGATATAATCCGTCCTCTCAGTGAAGAAGATGCAACTGACCCGCTCAGTGTATATGGGAAAACCAAACTTGAAGGGGAGAAAGTGCTGTATGGCCATCCACGTTCCCTTATCATTCGCACGTCATGGTTATTCAGTGTATTCGGCAAGAATTTTGTAAAAAGTATGATTAACCGAATGGATCAGCGAAACGACCTGAGGATCGTCTATGATCAGTTGGGAACGCCCACGTACGCAGAGGACCTTAGCAGGGCGATTATGCAGATCATTTCCGATGTTGAATCGGGTAAATCGGCCTTTGTTCCAGGCGTTTTCAACTTCTCCAATGAAGGAGTCTGCAGCTGGTACGATCTGGCCGTGGAAGTTTGCAGGTTGATCAATTGCAAAGGAAAAGTCCTCCCCGTGGAGACCAAAGAGTATCCTCTACCGGCAACCAGGCCGGTCTATTCAGTGCTGAACAAATCCAAGATCAAAGAGGTCTATGGAGTGGAGGTGCCATACTGGAGGGAGAGTCTAGAGAAGTGTATTAAAAATCTATTATAACGATTGAATGAAGCATATGGACAATGAAAGTATCCTGTCGATAGTAAAAGAGAAGGCCCGGATATGGCTGGATAGTCCCATCGATGAAGCATCGAAGGAAGCCATCCGCCTGATGATGGCCGAAAATGAAACTGAGCTGATCGAAAGTTTTTACAAAGACCTTGAGTTTGGCACCGGCGGACTCAGGGGGATCATGGGAGTTGGTACAAATCGGATGAATATCTATACGGTAGGAATGGCTACCCAGGGCCTGTGCAACTACCTTCTGAAGCAGTTCCGGGAAAGAGAAGAGATCAGCATTGCAGTGGCCTATGATTGCCGCAACAACAGCCCGTTGTTTGCGGAAATTACAGCTCAGATCTGTATTGCCAATGGCATTAAGGCGTACCTGTTTGATGACCTGAGGCCTACACCCGAGCTCAGTTTTGCCATACGCAACCTTGGATGCCAGAGCGGTGTGGTAATAACAGCCTCCCACAACCCTAAAGAGTACAATGGGTACAAAGTTTACTGGGAGGATGGCGGACAGATCATCAATCCGCATGATGTGAACATCATCCAGGAGGTACAGCAGATCAAGTCCATCGGGGATGTGAAATTTGATGGTGACCGGGATGCAATCATTCAATTGGGAGAGGAGATGGATGCCCTCTATATTGAGGAGGTGGCCAAACAGTCACTGAATCCTGAGGTGATTGAGGCTCATTCAGATGTGAAGATTGTTTACACCCCCATCCATGGAACCGGTGTTGAAATGGTTCCCCGTGCCTTAAAAAAACTGGGATTCAAAAACATCTATAATGTGCCCGAACAAGATGTTGTGGATGGTGATTTCCCCACCGTTGTCTCACCAAATCCAGAGGAATCAGCTGCCCTCGATCTGGCTCTTAAAAAGGCCGATGAGGTGGGTGCTGACCTGGTGATGGCTACCGATCCCGATGCCGACCGTGTGGGTATTGCTGTCAGGGACAACCACGGAAAACTGGTATTGATCAATGGTAACCAGACCGCCTCTTTGCTCACTTATTATCTGCTTTCACAATGGTCGGAAAAGGGAAAGCTTACCGGGAAAGAGTATATCGTGAAGACCGTGGTCACCACCGAGTTGATTGCGGACATGGCAAGACACTACGGGGTTCCATATTATGATGTACTTACGGGATTTAAATTTATCGCCGACATCATTAAGAAGAATGAGGGGAAAATGACCTTTATCGGAGGTGGTGAAGAGAGTTATGGTTTCATGATCGGAGATTTTGTCAGGGATAAAGATGCTGTGGCTTCCTGTTCGATTATTGCTGAGCTAGCTGCCTGGGCCATGAGCCAGGGGAAGAGCGTGTATGATGTTCTGATGGATATCCACCAGAAATTTTCGTTCTACCAGGAGTCCCTGATCAACGTGGTCCGGAAAGGTAAATCAGGATCGGAAGAGATCCAGGCTATGATGGCCGGATTCAGAAAAAATCCACCGGAAAGCATCAACAATTCCAGGGTAGTGGTGATTCATGATTACCTGGAACAGGTGAGTGTTGATACGGGTACCGGAAAACGAACTGAGATCACACTTCCAAAGTCCAATGTCCTTCAATTCCTGCTGGAAGATGGCAGCAAAATTTCAGTGCGGCCATCCGGTACAGAACCTAAAATCAAATTCTATTTCAGTGTATTTGATAAACTGAACAGGCTTGAGGATTTTGATCGCATCAGAGAACTGCTTGAGGAACGTATTCTGAACCTGAAAAAAGAGCTTAAGCTTGTATAAAATTAGTCCCCATCCACTAATAATCAGTAAAATACTTGACTTCGAGTGAAGAACAAGGTAATTTTGCAAAGGAAACCACCCAGTTCTCTATCTGTGATCTGATACGGATTTAGCTTACAACCTGCAACCTTTTGTATTGAAGTGAGCTTAAAGTATTCATTACCAAAAGCTGTTAAGAATACCAAATATCTGTTTCTGGTATTTTTTCTATCCTGGCTGGGTCTTCATATGGCCTCCTCCCGGGATAAGGAATTACCGTGTTTTGAATTTATTAATTCTGAACAATTACTTAATCAGTCCTTGTTCTTACAGAATGGGGAAACCAAATATGTACGAATTATCTACCTGATACCGTCAGACAGTATTGAAAAACCTGAATATACAATTGCTCTGGGAAATGCAGCCAGGCATCTGCAGGCTTGGTATTATCGAGCGTTGGGACAAGACAAGACATTTCATCTGCACGATCCAGTAGTTGAGGTATATCAAACTTCCCATGAGGCACTCTGGTACTCAACCAATCCAAATGGAAGTCCGTTTTATGTATTCTGGAACAATGTTCTGCAGGATGGATTTCAGTTAACGGGAGGAATGGTTAATGATCCCGCCAATATCTGGGTTTTTTATGCAGATGCAAACAATGGTTGTGATCAATGCGGTGGTTGTGGCGGAAACGGAATCGTAGTCATAAGCGCAAATGATCTGAAGGGATTGATCGGACTGGAGATAGATAAAAGCTGTCCAAATGTTGTAAGGACATATGAGCCCTGCAGGTATGTTGGAGGTTTAGGACATGAAATCGGCCATGCACTGGGACTTCAGCATCCACCAGAATGTGATGAAAACTATCCTGATTGCTGGGAAAAGGATCTGATGATGTACGGATACACTTCATATCCTGATGCTTACTTCAATGAATCCGATCGTGCATCATTAAATAATAATCCTTTCATCCAGTATATTGACAATGATAGTCTGGATGATCCTCACAGTTGCATGGAGCTGGTGGATACCTGTAACTATCGCATGGTGACTGAAAGAACCATTTATTACGGAGATAGCATTCTATTGGAGGGCCATTATCAAAAAACGAGCGGAATTTACTACGACACCTTAAAAACGGTGACAGATTGCGATAGTTTCGTCATCACGCATCTGTATGTAACAACACCACCAGTTATGGGTGAAAACGTTTCAATATGTGAAGGTGAAGCCCCTTTATTAACTGCAGGAGGAGAAAATATCCGTTGGTACACTAACTGTCCAATCCCCATGAACGACCTGCAGGACAGCCGAGATGGACAATCATATAAAACAGTTGCGCTCGGTAATCAGATATGGATGGCCGAGAATCTGAATTATTATACCTCTTCAGGCTCATGGTATTATAACTATGATAGCATGTCATTCTCTAAATCATACGGAAGACTGTATAATTGGGAAACGGCACAGGACATATGTCCGTCAGAGTGGCATTTGCCTGATGAAAGTGAATGGCAGGAGCTCATTGAATATATTGGCGGAAATGAATTAGCCGGAGGAAGGCTCAAAGAACGGGGTTTCGATCATTGGGATTTGCCCAATACGGATGCTACCAACGCTTCCGGTTTTACCGCATTGCCCACTGGTAAAAAAGACTATGAAGGTGGTTTTTACCATCTAGGTTATTATTCCAAATTCTGGAGCTCATCTGAAACAAATTCAGAATGGGCAAGGGCCATTGAGCTAAGAAGCAATTCCGCGGAAGTTTTTACCGGTACTGTGAGTAAAGAAACTGCTTTTGGTATCAGATGCATCAAAGAAAATGACCTCATAGTCGGAACCGGCCATTCCTTTGCCCCCGGAAATACTTTACCAGGAAAATATACCTATTATGTAACTCAGACGATGCTGGGTGATGAAGGTCCATGCGACACGGTTGTTTTAACCATTGGCAAGATTCCTGAACCTACCGGCATTGACACAATGATTTGTGAAGGAGAGCGCATATTTTCAGGGGGAAGCTATTACAATTTGACAGGTATATATCATGATACCCTGCAGACAATTCTAGGGTGTGACAGTGTTGTCATCACAGAAGTAACAGTGAATGATCTGCCCATCATAGATCTTGGTAATGACACAACAATCTTTACCAACGACACCTTAGTTTTAATAGCCGGGAATGGAAATTTATACCATTCATGGAGTGATGGTTCCAGTGGACAAATACTGACACTTTATGATCTACCCGTTGGAGATTATAAATACTTCGTGTCTGTTACAGACACCAATCATTGCATAAACTCCGATACCATCGTGGTTCACGTGATCACAAGCCCATCCAATTTCATTTCGAGTATAACAGCAGCTATACACTTCCTGGTATATCCCATTCCTGCAGGAGAATTCTTATATGTTAGGTCCAATTTGGAAATGAAAGGTGAATTCATTTTTGAATTGATAGATATCTATGGTAAGATCGTCTATAAAAAGAGAATTGAAAATCATGCTGCACGAAGCCAGATAATGCTGAATATTCTCGAGCTCAAGACTGGTATTTATATTCTTAGAATCAAGAATAATAACTTGGTTCGTATGCAAAAGATATTTAAGGTATAGCTCTACCCTTTACGGATTTAATTCCGACTGTTTTAGTTGAATCGGAAAGCATTAATCTAGCCTCCGGTCTTAATTGGCTGGGCGTCTATTCCCCGATAATCTTCACCAGCACCCGTTTGCGGCGTTTGCCGTCAAACTCACCGTAGAATATCTGCTCCCAGGGCCCAAAATCCATCTTGCCCTCGGTGATGGCTACAACAACTTCCCGGCCCATGATGGTTCTCTTCAGGTGTGCGTCCGCATTGTCCTCGTAGCCGTTGTGCCTGTATTGGCTATGTGGCTTCTCAGGGGCAAGTTTTTCCAGCCACACTTCGAAGTCGTGGTGCAGACCGGAT
>JAUVKN010000243.1 GCA_030596245.1 Bacteroidia bacterium
CCATTCACTCAATAATCACAAGAAAAGTTAAATAATTACGGAGCGAAAATACAAATTATTTCTGGCTCATTGCAACGGCCTGGTATCTGTTTTCAGGCTGATTGGCCCGAGAGGCCAATTTGGTGTATTCCCGGGGAGAAAGATTTTCATAAAAAAAGTACATGGGATTGACAGTGCGGCCACTCTTCCTCACCTCATAATGCAGGTGGGAACCGGTGGAGCGTCCGGTGCTTCCAAGTGTACCCAATACCTCACCCCTGTTAAGTTTTTGTCCGCGCTTTACCAGGATCTCCTGCAGGTGGGCATACCTTGAGGTGTAACCGAATCCATGGTCAACCACCACCTCTTTGCCATAGCCATACCTTCTGTTACCTGCGCTTATGACGGTTCCTTCACCCGTACAATGGATATCCAGACCATAAGGTCCGGCAAGGTCAATGCCGTGGTGTGCGGTCCGCTTATGTGTAAAAGGATCGTTTCTGTAACCATAACCGGAAGTTAGCCAGCAGGGATCAGCAGAGGAGATGGGATTGATGGAAGGCTTACAGGCCAGAAAATGCTGGTTGGAGAGGGCCTCTTCGTAAATGTTTTCAAGGCTGCTGGACTGGATCTGCATCCGGTTCGAGATCTTATCAATCCTTTGGGAAACATTAACAACCATTCCCGGTTCGCGAAGATTTCTCAGGTGAACATCGCGTTCTGAACCACCGGTACCCGCCTCCCGGATCGATGCAGGAATTGGCTCAAGGCTAAGAATAGAACGGTAAAAGCGGTCGTCACGATTCCTCAATTCTGCCAGTTGCGATTCAACCTCCTGCAACTGGTTATTCAGGGAGACATATTCGGAGCGAAGGGTGGTGTTTTCTTTTTCATAAATAGCCTGACGCGGAGTGGGATAATAACGTTCAAAACCGGATCGAAGCAGTACAGCAAGTGCAATTAATCCAAAGCTGAGAACCACATAAAAGCGAATACGCTGCTTTGGAGACAGCCTAACGCGCTCAAAACGAAGAGTATCGGAGTTTAGATAGTATTTACGGTCAAACATTCTCACTTCTTCTGCGTGCTAAAAATAAAAAACCACACTTAATATCGCAAATATTAGTCAAAAAAATTATTTTTACACCTTCTAGCTATTTATTACGTAACTTACTGTTCCGGGTTACATTTATTTCATATCTAACATACAACGGCGCAATGACTTCACAGGAGATCCGGGAATCATTTTTAGAATTTTTTAAGGAGAAAAGACACCATATTCTTCCTTCTGCTCCCATGGTGTTAAAGAACGACCCGACCCTCATGTTCACCAATGCGGGTATGAACCAGTTCAAGGACCATTTCCTGGGAACCCGGAAGCCCACAACCAGGCGAGTAGCTGATACACAGAAGTGTCTGCGTGTCGCAGGTAAGCACAACGACCTTGAGGAGGTGGGTCACGACACCTACCATCACACCATGTTCGAAATGCTGGGGAACTGGTCATTCGGAGACTATTTTAAAAAAGAAGCGATCACCTGGGCATGGGAATTCCTCACCGGGCGTATGAAGTTGGACCCGGACCGGATTTATGTGACCATTTTTGAAGGGGATTCAAAAGACGGGGTTGAGCGTGATGTGGAAGCATACGACCATTGGAACGAATTTTTACCACCCTACCGCATCCTGAACGGTTCCAAAAAGGACAATTTCTGGGAAATGGGAGATACCGGACCCTGTGGTCCCTGCTCGGAGGTCCACCTGGACCTGCGGGATGAAGCAGAGCGAAAAAAAATACCGGGTGTGGACCTGGTGAACAAAGATCATCCCCTGGTTATTGAGATCTGGAACCTGGTCTTTATCCAGTTTAACCGGAAAGCCAATGGCACGCTGGAGAACCTGCCCGAAAAACATGTGGACACCGGCATGGGATTTGAGCGCCTCTGCATGGCCATACAGCATAAAAAATCCAGTTACGACACCGATCTGTTTCAACCCATTATCCAGGAGATTGCAAAGCTTTCCGGGATCCAATACGGATCGGATGGTTCCACCGATGTGGCGATGCGTGTGGTGGCTGATCATCTTCGGGCCATCTCTTTTTCCATTGCTGACGGACAACTGCCTTCCAACAACAAGGCCGGATATGTGATTCGCAGGATCCTGCGCAGGGCTGTTCGGTATGGCTTTACCTACCTGGATCAAAAAGAGCCCTTTATCCATACACTGGTGAGCACCCTGGTAAGTTCCATGGGAGATACCTTTCCCGAGCTGAAAGCACAGCACGAACTGATACAGAGGGTGATCAAAGAGGAGGAGCAATCATTCCTCTCCACACTGGAGACCGGGATGCGGTTGCTCGACCAGCTGGTGGGAAATGCAAAAAAAGAGAAGAGCAGGATTATCTCCGGGAAGGAGGCTTTTGCGCTCTACGACACCTTCGGGTTTCCGCTCGACCTTACCGAACTGATCCTCTCCGAACAGGAGATAGAGGTGGACCGCGATGCATTTCAACAAGAGATGGATGCCCAGAAGAACCGGTCCAAACAGGCCGCTGAATCCGAATCGGGCGACTGGACCGAACTACTCGCCGATGATGTGGAAGAGTTTGTGGGATACGATTGGCTCTCCACAGAGGTAAAGATCACCCGGTACAGAAAGATTGTCACTAAAAAAAGGGAGTTGTACCACCTGGTATTCAACCTCACCCCCTTCTATGCCGAAAGCGGCGGACAGGTGGGTGACCGGGGCATCATAGAGAATGAGCAGGAGCGCGTGGAGATCATCGATACCCGCAAAGAGAATGATCTGACCATTCATGTGGCCAAAAAACTCCCTGTGGATCCCTCAGCTACATTCCTGGCCAAAGTAGACGAAGAGCGAAGGAACCTGACCACCAACAACCATACTGCCACCCACCTGATGCATCATGCTTTAAGGGAAGTACTGGGCGACCATGTGGAACAGAAAGGTTCGCTGGTGGAACCCCGCTACCTGAGGTTCGATTTCAGCCATTTCCAAAAGATGACCGAAGAGGAGATGCGAAAAGTGGAGCATATGGTCAATCAGAAAATCAGATTAAACAGCCCCATGGAGGAGCAGCGCTCCCTGCCCATGAACAAAGCTAAGGAGATGGGTGCCATTGCGCTGTTTGGAGAAAAATACGGCGATGCGGTACGGGTCGTTAAATTTGGCAACTCGGTGGAGCTTTGCGGGGGAACCCATGTGAAGGCCACCGGTCAGATCGGCATTTTCAGAATCTTCAAGGAGTCCTCCATTGCTGCCGGGATCAGACGGATAGAAGGAATGACCGGCGAGATAGCCGAGGCCTATATCGACGAACACATGGATATGGTCAAACAGATCGCAAGTACCTTTGAGAAGCAGAAGGATCTGGTGAATGCTGTAAAAAGTACAGTGGATGAAAACAGCAAACTTGCCAGTCAGCTTGAACGGTTCCATCAGAATATGCTGGGTGTGATTGTCAAAAACCTGGAACAAAAGATGGAAAGGTTTGGCGATACCTCACTGGTGACTTCAAAGGTCGATTTAGATAATCCCGCCCACCTGAGGGACCTCGCTTTCCGGATCCGTTCCAGGTACCCCAATGTAAGCCTTATCCTGGGCGCAGAGATTGACGGGAAGGCCCACCTGGCCATCCTGCTCTCCGAAGAAGTCCAGAAGACCTACGACCTCAACGCCTCCAAAATAATCCGCGAAGTCTCCAGGGAGATCCAGGGCGGCGGCGGCGGTCAGCCCTTCTTTGCCACAGCCGGCGGAAAAAATCCGGCAGGCATTGACGCGGCATTGGAGAAAGCGAAGAAAATTGTGGTGGATGCAGTGGGCTGATATTGGCAAGGGCTGTGATAATGTTTGGTTTTAAGCCAGGAACGTAAGAAATATGTCCTTCCCGCTTGATCGCTGGGTCTCGATTTGCCTGTCAAATTGTTTGATCTGCTGATCATACAGAAACTTCCTCATGGGTTGCGAACTCTCTGTCTCCCTTGACTCTATCAGCGAATCAATGTACTCCTGGCGATCCTCTTTGTGAATTATGGCCGGAGTTTCTTTATGATACATCAATAAATAATTCATGATAAGCCTGGAAACCCTGCCGTTGCCGTCTGCAAAAGGATGAATGGAAACCAGGTCATAATGAAAATCAAATGCCATGTCGTAAATCTCTGATGCCGTTTTGACCTTGTCTATTTTCTTTCCAAGATCTTCGCACAATGCCTTCACCATGCCTTCTACCTTCTGGAAATTCGGGTAAGACGTTTGCCCGGTGAAAACACCAATCTTCCTGTAGTCCCCCTTTGCTGAATCAAAATCCCCCCCTGGGACATGGTATTCCTGCCCCGTACCATGCATAACCCTCGCAGCTACAGTCCGGATGAATTCCGGGGTTACACTGCGTTTTTCCTCTGCCTCCCCGGCCACAAACATCAGGGCGTTATAGTGGTCCCTTTCCATCTGCGAATGTTCAAAGGGCTTACCCTTTGGGGTTATTCCTTCATCGAGAAGCAACTGAGATTCGGTTGTTGTCAGGCTCGATCCTTCAATGGCAGTGGAATGATGACTAATGAACATTAAGTTATATTTTTCCCAGTCAATGGCCTCATGAAGCTTTAAGGACTGAAATGCACTTCTTTTTTTTATAAATAGTGTGATCGTGTTTTCCACTGTATATGGTGTATCAGTTCTTGACCAAGTTAAGCAATTATAATATTCAATATGGATAAGTGCTCAGTGGAAAGGTTTTCCCTAATTTAACGGCCCGAAATACCTGTCCAGCCAGTCCAGGGTTTCCCTGATGATATCTGCTTTCGGGATCCAGTGATCCGTATCGGATATAAACAGGCGTTTGTCTGAATCCGGTGTCCCAAGGAGATCATAAAAAGGCTTCACAGTGGCCTCAAAGGGGAATGTAGCATCATATTTCCCGTTCAGCATAAGCACCGGAATAGTCACCCTTGGAATATAATTGATTGGATCTGCTTCGGGATAAAACTCGCTCCAGAATAAACCACCCACGATTAAAACACTTAGTTTAAGCCTGGGTTCTACGGCAGGGATCACACCACCCATATTACCTCCCCAGCTGTGCCCCATATATCCTAGTTTACTAGTGTCGATATCCGGACGGGTCTCCAGGTAATCCACAGACCTGCTAAAATCTTTCACCCACGTAACCAGGACATCTGTGTATTGATGTGACCGGAAATGGGGTCTCTCCTCGTCAACATCTCTTTCAAATGTCCCTTTAACAACAGGATACATTACGGCACACCCGTTTTTCAGAAGGAAGTCAAAATACCATATTCCATTATCGTCAAATTCACTTGCACTTAATGCATAGGAACCTGGAAAGAACAGCACAGTCTGGAAAGGAGGTTCACTATTTTTGGGGAGATACAGATAGGCAGTTACCCTTTCATCATTATAAGCTGCATTAAAAGTAATTTTCTCACGGATATAATCATCAGGGCTGATATCCCGCTCTTCAATCACAGCATCCAGTGCTGTACTATCATAAAAGAACTGGTGCCTGAAGACATTGAATATGTTGTCGGGAACGGGTTCCTCAGCGTAATAATCCCTCTTCACAGGAAACTCTACAGGCAAAAAAGCCTCTTCAGGAATCTTCTCTTTGTCCACATATTGTACACACCGGAACCCGTTTTTGGAGGAACGATCAAAGGAGGGGAGCTGACTCCGGTGTGAATACATATACCCGGCATCATCCCATCCGCCCCCGCGGATAATATGTCCCGATTGCGTTTCATTCCAGCACCACTCCCTGGTATTTCCTGCCATATCAAAGGTCCCAAAAGCATTAATTCCCCGGTTTTCCCCTGCCCTTTCGGAACCCTTTCCATGAAAATTGCTGTTTTTTATTACGCTGGAGCTCAGATAATACTCGATGGTGGAATAGTAAAATCCGGCACCTGTGGCCCAATGGTCTGCGGTAGGAAGACTTTTACCTGCAAATTCAGCATAGGCTGCAGCTTCGTACCAGCTAATACCTGAAACCGGGTAATCTTCCCGGCCCTCTGAAAAGTCACTGGCTTGCCAGGTGGCCGGTCCCGGTCTGCCGCTCTTGTCGATAAGCTCAGCCATGGCCTCATCCCATGTCAACTCTTTTCCATCTTTTATAAATTTATGTTCCCAGAACTCCGGGTTCCTGTAACCACCCTGATCCATAAATTCCTTGAATTGTTTGTTGGTCACTTCATACCGGTCAATGAAAAAGCCATTCTTCTCATTAAAATGGTTGCCTGTGACCTCCTCTCCATATCCATCCACATAGACCATACCCTGTGGAATAGTTCCCTCCTGGAACAGCTTCCGGTAAAAGGTATCCTGGTAACACGATGCGATAGCCCTGACCTCTTCATAACCTGCCTTTTCTATTTTCACCTGGTAATATGAAGCCCATGGCAGTTCCAGGCTGTCAACAGGGGTTACTCCCCTCTTCTCCCACACCCCATCCATATCATCATATTTCCGAAGGTAGATGTCCGCACCAGGCGGATCGGTAAGTATGGTTAATTTCCGAATAAGAATGGATTGGAACTCCTGGAATTCAGGATCATCTGAAATATATTTTGCTGCTTTCCTGAGCAGATTGAATGCAGGGGTATATTCCCCATTAACTCTTAACTGTTCGATTTCCGGCAGGGCCTGCTCCTTGGCCCACTTGATT
>JAUVKN010000209.1 GCA_030596245.1 Bacteroidia bacterium
AAACGATCTGTGGTCACTTTTATCAAATAAACCCCGTTCGGCAGATTAGCTGTAGATCTGCTGCTCAGATCTCCTTAAACCTGAATAAAGGCTATCTGATTTCCAGTAGTATCAAATATTGAGATAAGGCCATGGTTACCGCTGTACGCTGGCAGCTTCACATGGATGAACTGCTTCGCAGGATTGGGATAGAACACTATCCCCTTATTGATCAAAAAAACCGCCCCGGGAATCCGGCGCGGTTTTATTTTTCATGCGTAATGGGGGGGACTTAATAATATTCGATATGTTCGAAGGGGATCTGTATGGTATGCTCGTAATGAACACCAAGTTCTTCGATGGATTCGTCGCCCTCTTCGAAGTACCATTTGATGTTGACATCTTTACCTGCGTCGTGGTTGATCTTCATGATCCGTAATACCTCCAGCATGTATTTGGAAGATCCGCTGTTGATATACTCCAACTTGATGCTTGCCACAGTTTTTTCAGCAGGGGTAAGAAAGTATTCATTGATCCAGTCAATCAACCTTTCAAAGAATTCACCCGGGTCCTCAGGGATCGATCTGCCCTCCATGGAGAGTTCACCTGTATCGGCAATGAACTCCACTTCGGGTGAGTTGAATGTCTTTTTCAAATAGAGGTCTTCCATATGCAATTAATCTTTTTACTCGTGTCTCAATGCCAGAATAGGATCCAAACGTGATGCCTTAACAGCAGGGAAATATCCTGACACGACACCAACGCCTAAACACAATCCAATTCCCAGCATGATCCATTTCCAGGGAACAATGAAACTTGAACCTATGGCTAAAGATACACCATTTCCTATAACTATTCCTAACAATATTCCAACAACTGCACCAAGCTGTCCAATCACAATGGCTTCATAAAGAAACTGTCGCTTGATCATCACCGACTTAGCCCCCAGGGCTTTCCTGGTCCCAATCTCCTTGGTTCTCTCAGTGACTGAAACCAACATAATATTCATCAATCCGATCACTGCCCCCATGAGTGTAATGAGTCCGATAATGGTGGCCGCCATGGTTACAAATTTCAGATTCTCGATAAGCATCTGGGCCAATTGATCACTTTTGGTAATGTTAAAATCATTTTCATCCCGGGCCTCTAACCTGCGTACCAGCCTGAAGATACCCTCTGCTTCTGAGGAAGAGATATCGAGCATTTCAGGTTTGCCGGGCATTACATTGATAGAATACCTCATCCGGGGTCTGGAGAAATATTGCCTCACATTGGTGTAGGGAATGATACAGGTACGGTCGGTGCCCATTCCACCCGATTGTCCTCTTGATTTAAGTACTCCAATGACCCTGTAGCGTCCATTGCCTACAGAGATGAATCGGTTAAGGGGATCCTGATTCTTGTCAAATGCCTGACGGGCCACATCTTTGCCGATGAGTACCACGTTGGCATTGCTCTCTACATCACTTGCAGAGAAGTTTCGTCCTTTCTCGATCTCGTATCCGGCAGTATAGATATAATCCTCATCCCCACCAATCACAGATGTGTTGGGATTGGATTGGTAGGACTTATACTTAACAATGGCAGATCCCGAAGCCCTGGTCCATACGGATACCTTTGCCGGGAACTTAAATCTCTCTTTGAACTCCTCGGCCTGTCTGTGGGAGATGAAGTCATGGTTCTTCCTTCGGTATGTCTGATTTCCGATCTGAACACGCATGCTTCTGGATTCGATGGTAAAGGTATTGGCCCCCATCAGGCTGAAGGATTCGGTCAGGGCGCCCTTGATTGAATCAATGGCTGTAAGGATGCCCACAAGGGCCATGATCCCAAATGCAATGATAAATATGGTCAGGATGGTCCTGAGCATATTGGTCCTGATCGATTTCAAAGCAATCCGGACATTTTCTATGAACATGGCACCTTGCATAAGCTTGCGATTCAATGGGACAATAAAAATATAAAAATCTGAACAATCTGCCGGGTATTATGTCACGCATAAAGAGGTTTTTCGTATATATTTGCAATTTATTTAAAATGTTATCCCATGGCGTTCGATTTTAAGATGATCCAACAAACCTACCGGGCCTTCCCCGACAGGATCAATGCTGCCAGAAAACTTCTTCAGCACCCACTTACTCTAACCGAAAAAATCCTTTACGGACACCTTTTTGATGAGTCCGGAAATCAACAGTATCAGCGAGGGATTGATTACGTTGATTTCAAACCCGACCGGGTAGCCATGCAGGATGCCACAGCCCAGATGGCGCTGTTACAGTTTATGCAGGCAGGGAAATCAAAGGCAGCAGTCCCCTCCACGGTTCATTGTGACCATTTGATCCAGGCAAAATCCGGGGCACTGGAAGACCTGAAGACCGCACTCAGCACAAACCAGGAGGTGTATGATTTCCTGGGAAGTGTCTCCAATAAATATGGCATCGGATTCTGGAAACCGGGAGCCGGTATCATCCACCAGGTGATCCTTGAGAACTACGCATTTCCGGGAGGAATGATGATCGGGACCGATTCTCATACTGTAAATGCAGGTGGACTGGGCATGGTAGCCATAGGTGTGGGAGGAGCTGATGCTGTTGATGTTATGGCCGGAATGCCCTGGGAATTAAAATTCCCTAAACTGATAGGTGTGAAGCTTATCGGAAAATTGAACGGGTGGGCCTCAGCCAAGGATGTTATCCTGAAGGTAGCCGGGATTCTCACCGTTAAAGGAGGTACCGGGAAGATCGTGGAATATTTTGGAGAAGGAGCCGAATCGATTTCCTGCACTGGTAAAGGGACCATCTGCAACATGGGCGCTGAAATCGGTGCCACCACATCCCTGTTCGGGTACGATAAAAAGATGCGGGATTACCTGGTTGGAACAGACCGGGCGGATGTGGCTGAAGAAGCAGATAAGGTGGCTGAGTACCTGACCGGCGATCCGGAAGTATATGCTACTCCTGAGAAGTACTTTGACGAAGTGATCGAAATAGACCTCTCTACCCTGGAGCCCTACATTAACGGACCATTCAGTCCTGATAAAGCATGGCCCATTTCAGAATTTGCAAAGGCGGTGAAAGAGAATGATTATCCCCAAAAACTGGAGGTGGGACTGATAGGTTCGTGCACCAACTCATCTTACGAGGATATCACCCGGGCTGCCTCTGTGGCAGTCCAGGCCAAAGAAAAGCATTTAAAGGTAAAATCTGAATACACTGTTACACCCGGATCAGAACTGGTGAGATATACCATCGAAAGGGACGGATTGATCAAAACCTTTGAGGAGATTGGCGGAGTGGTACTGTAAAATGCATGCGGACCATGCATCGGGCAGTGGGCCAGGCACAACGCCGATAAACAGGAGAGGAACTCCATCATCACCTCCTTCAACCGTAACTTTGCAAAGCGAAATGATGGCAATCCCAATACTTTCTCTTTTGTAGCTTCCCCTGAAATAGTTACCGCCCTGGCCATTGCCGGTGATATGACATTTAATCCGATCACCGATACCCTGACCAATGAAAATGGGGAACAGGTGAAACTGGATGAGCCCCATGGGCTGGAACTACCGGCCAAAGGATTTGCAGTGGAGGACAACGGCTACCAGGCTCCTTCTGAAGATGGCAGTGGTATTGAAGTGGTTGTGAGCCCGGAATCTGAACGGTTGCAATTGTTGACACCTTTTACTCCATGGAACGGAGAAGAGCTCGCCGGACTAAAACTGTTGATCAAGGCCAAAGGGAAATGTACCACCGATCATATTTCCATGGCCGGTCCATGGTTGCGCTACCGGGGACACCTGGATAACATCTCCAACAACATGCTGATCGGTGCGGTAAATGCAGCCAATGATCAAACCAATTCAGTACTCAACCAACTTTCAGGAGACTATCAGCCGGTACCCGATACGGCCAGGGCTTATAAGGCCGCAGGGATTGGCACCATTGTAGTGGGCGATGAAAACTATGGGGAAGGATCGTCCAGGGAACATGCAGCCATGGAACCCAGACACCTGGGCGTAAGGGTGGTGCTGGTAAAATCATTTGCCAGGATCCATGAAACCAACCTCAAGAAACAGGGGATGTTGGGACTAACCTTCGCGAACAAAGAGGATTACAATCTGGTCCGGGAAAAGGATGTGGTCGATGTGACAGGTCTGGGTCAACTGGAACCGGGAAAACCGGTGGAGATAAAAGTGAATCACAGCGATGGAACCACCGATTCCTTCCCGGCCAATCATACCCTCAATGAGAATCAGATCAAATGGTTCAGAGCCGGTTCGGCATTGAACCTCATCAGGCAGGAAAACCAATAACAGGTTGCAGGCAACGGACACCTTTATCAACACATTTTCCATGCTGGGTGAATTTCTCACCCAGTTTCAGGATGGTTCCAGGAATGATGCTCCTGAAATGGATAGGCTCAATGAAGCACATTTCGAGTCATTCAAAACCATGCTGGAAGATGAACATTTCCAAAATCCATGGTTCACACCAGAATCCGTTAAACATGCACTGAAGGGTATTGCCACCATGCTGGAAGAGACAGTTCTAAAGAGATGGCTGGAGGCATACCAGATATCTCCATTATCGCCCGGCGATGTGAAAATTGTGGGTCTGGTGCTGGCCGGGAACATTCCCCTGGTGGGATTTCATGACATGATGAGTGTGCTGGCTACAGGTCACCGGGTGCTGGCAAAACCATCATCGAAAGATGACCGGCTGATCAGGAAAGTAGTGGCAATACTGACCGATATCGATCCCTCCCTGGAAATGCGGATCAGGTTCACCGATGACAGGCTCACCGGAATTGATGCAGTGATTGCCACAGGGAGTAACAACAGTGCCCGTTATTTTGAATATTACTTCAGGGAAACTCCCCACATCATCCGTAAGAACCGAAATGGAATTGCGGTGCTTACCGGGGAAGAATCGGAAGAGGAGCTGACAGGGATCGGGGAAGATATTTTTACCTATTTTGGCCTGGGTTGCAGGAATGTCACTAAACTCTATATTCCTGAATCCTTTGATCTGAAGGTGTTGCTGGCAGTACTTGACCGTTACCATGACCTGTACCAGCATCATAAATATGGTAACAATGTGGACTATTACCGCACCATTTACCTGATGAACCTGGTTCCGATCCTGGACAACGGGGTACTGCTGCTAAAGGAGGATCCGGCCATTGCCAGTCCGGTCGGAGTTGTTTTTTATGAAAGATATTCGGAAATTAGGTGGGTGCAGAAACAATTAATGGCCCGTAGTGAGGAGATACAGTGTTGCGTTTCCATTCACTCTGACATTCCGGATGCATTGCTTCCGGGAACCACACAGGAGCCAAAGCCCTGGGACTATGCTGATGGGGTTGATACCATCAGGTTTTTAACGGAACTGACATGATCTATCTCTTCCGCATTATCAGTGATGAGGATCAGGATTTTTGCCGCGACCTGGTGATTGATGGTTCGGATACCTTTCTTGATTTTCACCATACCCTTCAGGAGAATCTGGGATACGATCCCTCTCAGCTTGCTTCGTTTTTTATCACCAATGAGGTGTGGGAAAAACAGCAGGAGATCACATTGATCGATATGATGCAGGACCCCGACTTACCAGTGGTAATCATGGACCAGGTTACCCTGGATGAGCAGATCACGGAGGCATCACAACGCATGATCTATCTGTTTGATTTTTTCTCGGACAGGGCCTTTTTCATTGAACTTCTCGAAGAATCGGACCAGACCTCGTCCAAGGATACTCCTTTCATTGGATATGCCAAAGGGGAGGCACCTCCACAGCTCTTGCTTGATCTGCTGATGGATGATTCTGAATCTGCTCCCGATCTGGATGATCTGGATGAGGGTATGGATGACCTGCGGATTGATGACCTGGACCCGGATATGTTTGATTCCGAAATGCCCGAGGATTACTAGCATGGAGAAGACACTGGTAGTATTGGCCGGACCTACGGCTGTGGGAAAGACGGCCTGTGGAATTGAGATTGCCAGCCATTTTAAGGCCGAGATCATTTCGGCCGACTCCCGGCAAATCTATCGTGAGACCGCCATTGGAACCGCTGTTCCCTCTTCAGAAGAGCTGGCATTGGTACATCACCATTTTATTCAAACCACCTCATTAACTGAAACTTACAACGCCAGCATGTATGAGCAACAGGTCCTTGAAAGGCTCAATCAGCTGTTTGAGAAACAGGACCTTGTGCTCATGGTAGGCGGTTCCGGACTCTATATTGACGCGGTTTGTCAGGGTATTGATGACCTGCCGTCCATAGATCCGGAGCTTAGGAGCAGCCTGCTGAAGAGATTTGAGCAGGAAGGGCTGGAAACTTTAACCCGGGAGCTTTCTGAACTTGATCCGGTCTCCTACAACCGTGTAGATCTGAAAAATCACATGCGGGTATTGAAAGCCCTGGAGGTTTCCATTCAGACCGGAAAACCCTATTCCAGTTTTCTTTCGGCCACCCGAAAGAAGCGATCCTTCAGGATACTCAGGGTAGCATTGGATATGGATCGGGAAATTCTGTATGACCGGATCAACCTCAGGGTGGAGAAGATGATGGAATCCGGATTGTTGAGCGAGGTGGAACAGCTGCAGCACTTGCGCGGGTATACTGCCATGAAGACCGTAGGCTACCGGGAGCTCTTCAAATACCTTGATGGGGAACTATCACTGGAAGAGGCAGTGGACCTGATCAAACGGAATAGCCGTAAATTTGCCCGCAAACAACTTACCTGGTTTCGGAAAGGGAACCAATACCAATGGTACTCACCGGAAAACACCCATCAGATCATTCATTGGATTGAAGAACAACCACATTCTGAGAAATAAATAGAACGTACTGTCCATTGAATTAGTAGAGCTTACTGCTCAAGAATCGCTGTTGCATAATTGTCCCAACTCATTTCCGCCGAAGTAGCATATACATTGTCAGACGAAATAGGTGATTCAATGGATTGAACCATCACCTCGGCCATTGAGACTGGATTATCCGGTTCTGCCAGATAACCGTTGTAACCATGTTTGATGGTTTCAAAAAAATGTCCCACCCGGGTGGCCAGAATGGGCATTCCGAAATTGTAAGCCATGGATTCCACACCGGAAGGAGTGGCAGCCATATAAAAGAGCGTGATGGAATCGCTGGCCTGAAAATATTTGTGCACATCCTCATCGGGGACAAACTCGGTGATGGCAACAACCTGCTCCTGCAACTGGTATTTCTCAATGAGATCCAGGGGACGGTAGTTCTGCTCATCGTCCTGCTTTTTCAGAAATAGTTTTTTGGCCAGTCCGAACAGCGCACTTTTTAACCGGGTGGAAAGTTTCTTTTGATCCAGTGTGTTCCAGAAAAGTTCTCCCACGATGAGCAGAGAGACATCATCCCTTTGCTGACTTACCAGGTTGAAGGCTTCGATCACATTGTGCAGTCCTTTGTACTTCCGGATGAATCCAAAAAAGAGAAATACATGCTTCTTCAATCCCAGAGATGATTTGAATCCCTCCACATCGAATGATTCATCCTTTTTGAACATATCGTAGACGGGATGGTAGAGTTTAAGTACCGGGATCCCTTCTGTGACAGCCGGATCTCCCAATTGACA
>JAUVKN010000116.1 GCA_030596245.1 Bacteroidia bacterium
CTGGTTACTCCGGACCTTTTGAAACAATATAGAAAGCATGCCATTATACTAATTGTGACCCTTTCTGCTATTATTACTCCACCTGATTTATTCAGTCAGGTGCTGGTGTCCCTACCGCTTTTGGTGCTGTATGAAATTGGAATAAGTATCAGCAAGCGTATTATGAAACGACAGGAAGCGGAGTTTGCTGATTATGACAAGAGTGACAAGAAGAGTGATAAGAAGAGTGATAAAAAGGGTGATAAAAAGGGTGACAAACAGAGTGACACGAAAAGTGATAAAAAAGGTGAGAAGAAAAGTGATAAGAAGAGTGATAAGAAGAGTGACAAAAAGGGTGACAAACAGAGTGACAAACAGAGTGACACGAAAAGTGATATGAAGGGTGAGAAGAAAAGTGATGTGAAGGGTGAGAAGAAAAGTGATAAAAAAGGTGAGAAGAAAAGTGATATGAAGGGTGAGAAGAAAAGTGATGAAAAGGGTGAGAAGAAAAGTGATGTGAAGGGTGAGAAGAAAAGTGATGATGTGAATGAGGAAGAGGGTGGTGATTTTAGTGACTAAATATGCTTGGCCATGAAGTTGCACACACATAACCTTGTAAAAAAATATAAGAACCGGAAAGTGGTTGATCAGGTTTCCGTTGATGTGGAACAGGGGGAGATTGTTGGACTGCTGGGACCCAATGGTGCGGGAAAAACCACCACTTTTTATATGATCGTTGGATTAATTTCTCCCGTTGAAGGGAACATCATGCTCGATGATCAGGATATTACCAAGGAACCCGTATACAAAAGAGCACGGATGGGAATAGGCTACCTGGCCCAGGAGGCCTCTGTATTCAGGAAATTGAGTGTTGAAGATAACATTCGTGCTGTCCTTGAGATGTCCAAATTTTCACGGGCAGAACAGCGTGACAGGACCGAGTCACTGTTGGTCGAATTTGGGCTGCAGAAGATCAGAAAGAGTCTTGGAATACAGCTTTCTGGAGGAGAACGCCGGCGTACGGAAATAGCAAGGGCCCTGGCCCTGAGTCCCCATTTCATACTCCTTGATGAGCCTTTTGCAGGTGTCGATCCCATTGCTATTGAGGATATTCAGGAGATTGTATCGCGGCTCCGGGAAAAGAATATAGGGATCCTGATTACTGATCACAATGTACATGAAACACTTGCCATCACCGACAGGGCTTACCTGATGTTTGAAGGGGCGATACTGAAAGCCGGTACGGCAACACAGCTGGCCGAGGATGAGCAGGTAAGGAAAGTGTACCTTGGTCAGAATTTTGAGCTTCGCTAACCGGATCATCTCTTTGTAATCCGGAAAAATGGTTTAAATTTGCGGAAATTTTGCGGATGTGGCGGAATTGGTAGACGCGCTAGACTTAGGATCTAGTTCCTTCGGGAGTGGGGGTTCGAGTCCCTTCATCCGCACTTTAAATAACCCATAAACCGCTATGCTATCGGATGTTAATATCGATTGTATCGCGGTTTTTGCTAATTTTACATTATATTTTTTGAAATATGAACATTTCACAGGAGAATATTGATAAGTTAAATGCAGTCCTCAATGTTAAGGTAGAACAGGTAGATTATGAGGAGCGAGTTAATGATGTATTGAAGGACTACCGTAGAAAAGCCAGGGTCGACGGATTCAGACCAGGGAAGGTACCCATGGGGATCATCCGTAAGATGTACTTCACCCCGGTACTGGTGGATGAGGTAAATAAGCTGGTGTCAGAATCACTTTTTAACCATCTGAAAGATAACGATGTAAAGATACTTGGAGAACCCCTTCCCCACAAAGATGAGGATCAAAGGGTTGATTTTGAGAAAGATACTGAATTCGAATTCAAATTTGACCTGGGATTGGCCCCCGCGCTGGATATGGAAGTAACTCCTAAGGATAAGGTTCCCTATTATAAGATCAAGGTGGATAAGAAGCAAAAGGATGAGCACAAGGATTCATTGATTCAGCGATATGGGGAATTCAAGAGCGTCGAAAAAGCGGGTAATGACGAATTGATCAAGGGCTTGCTGGTGAAGGTAGATAAAGAGGGAGCTGAAGTTGAAAACGGAATTAGGGTAGAAAATGTTTCCATGTCACTGGAGATGATGAAGGATGAGGATCAAAAAATCCTTTTTAGCGGTACCAAAAGAGGTGATGAAGTTGTATTTGATGTCAAAAAGGCTTTCCCTAATGATGCGGAACTCGCTTCCTTATTAAGGGTAGACAAAGAGGAGATTCCGCTGCTTGAAGGGACTTTCAAATGTGTGATTGATGAGGTGATGAAGTTTGAGAAAGCAGAGCCTGGACAGGAGCTGTTTGATAAAATATATGGTGAAGGTGAGGTCAAGTCGGATGAGGAGTTCATGCAGCGTGTTTCGGATGAGATTGCTCAGAATTATAAGCAGGAGAGTGAATACAGATTTATGGTAGATTCCCGTGAAGCAATGATCAAGAAGGCAAAGATCGATCTGCCCGTGGAGTTTCTGAAAAGGTGGATCGTGGAGACCAATGAGAAAATCACCGACGAGCAGATTCAGGAAGATTTCGAAAAATATGAAGATGATTTTCGCTGGCAGCTGATTAAGGAACACCTGTTGAAACAACAGGAAATCAAGGTGACTGAGGAAGAGGCCCTTGAGGTGGCCAAAGGCATGGCTCTCAACCAGTACATGCAGTATGGCATTGCCAATGTGCCGGAGGATTACCTGGAAAACTATGCAAAAGAGATGATGTCAAAACCCGAGGAGTCACGAAAATTTTATGAGCAAAAAGCAGAAGAGAAGCTCATTGCCTACATCAAATCCATCGTCAAAGTGGACGAAAAGGAGGTCAGTTCAGAGAAGTTCCGTAAATTGTACGAAAAATAAACAAAGCAAGTATGAGTCAGCAGGATGATTTTAAAAGATATGCCAACAAGCATATGGGCATCAGTAGCATGTCCCTCCATCAGTTTACGTCGCAATACAACAGTTATATTTCACCCACCATTATTGAGGAGCGACAGTTGAATGTGGCATCTATGGATGTTTTTTCAAGGTTGATGATGGACCGGATTATTTTCCTGGGGGCTCCCATCGACGACTATGTGGCCAACATCATCCAGGCACAGCTGCTTTACCTGGATTCGGCCGATCCGAATAAGGATATACAGGTATATTTCAATACACCGGGAGGGGGTGTCCATGCGGGTCTTGGAATCTATGACACCATGCAATATACCTCCTGCGATGTGGCTACCATCTGTACAGGCATGGCTGCATCCATGGGTGCTGTTTTGCTGGCGGCGGGGACAAAAGGAAAGCGTTCCGCTCTGACACACAGCCGGGTTATGATTCATCAGCCCATGGGAGGTGCCCAGGGACAGGCTTCAGATATTGAGATCACCACCCGTGAGATTCTCAAGATGAAGAAAGAACTCTATGCAATTATAGCAAACCACTCAGGCAAATCCGTTGAGAAGGTGGAGAAAGACGGGGACAGGGATTATTGGATGACAGCAGAAGAAGCCAAGGAGTATGGAATGATTGATGAAGTACTTACCAGGACCAAAGAAAAGAAATAACAATGGACCGTTGTTCATTTTGCGGCAGAGAGAAAAAGGATACAAACCTGTTAATAGCAGGGATATCGGGTCACATCTGTGACCGTTGTATCGAACAGGCCTATAGCATTGTCCAGGAAGAACTGGGTGTGCATGGAGAATTTGATATGGGGCAGATCAAATTGCTGAAGCCCAAAGAAATTAAAAGTTTCCTTGATCTCTATGTCATTGGTCAGGACGAGGCCAAAAAGTACATTTCTGTTGCTGTCTACAACCACTATAAAAGGTTGATGCAAAAGGATAACAAGGAAGATATTGAAATAGAAAAATCCAATATTGTCCTTGTAGGTGAAACCGGAACAGGGAAAACACTGCTTGCCCGCACCATTGCTAAAATGTTACATGTACCTTTCACCATCGTGGATGCTACCGTTCTTACGGAAGCAGGGTATGTGGGTGAGGATATTGAAAGTGTCCTTACAAGGTTACTGCAGGTGGCAGATTATAATGTGGAGGCTGCTGAAAAAGGTATTGTTTTTATTGATGAGATCGATAAAATTGCACGGAAAAGTGACAATCCTTCCATCACCAGGGATGTTTCGGGTGAAGGCGTTCAACAGGGTCTTTTGAAGCTACTGGAAGGATCTGTGATCAATGTACCGCCACAGGGTGGCCGGAAGCATCCCGACCAGAAGATGATACCAGTCAATACCAAAAATATTCTCTTTATCTGTGGTGGGGCATTTGATGGTATCGAATCCAAGATAGCCAACCGCCTTAATACCCAGGTAGTCGGTTACAATGCAGCCAAAAAAGTGGACAGGGTTGATAAAGATAACCTGCTGCAATACGTAGCTCCCCAGGACCTGAAATCATTTGGGATGATTCCCGAGATCATTGGCCGTTTACCCGTGTTGACCTACCTGGATCCTTTGGATGAAAAGGCTCTTCGAAGAATCCTTACCGAACCAAGGAATGCCATCATCAAGCAATACGAAAAACTGTTCGAGATGGATAATATCAAACTGGTCTGGGACGAAAAGGTGCTAAATTATATTGTTGAGAAGGCTCTTGAATTCAAACTGGGAGCCAGGGGATTGCGGTCCATTTGCGAAGCCATTATTATGGATGCCATGTTTGAACTGCCCTCGAAGGAGGATCCTGGTGATATCACCATCGGGATCAAGTATGCCAGGGAAAAACTGGAAAAAACCAACCTGAAGCGCCTCAAGGCTGCCTGATGAGTAAATCCGGGGGATGGGTTTATTTCAGTGTCATCCTTGGGATGATATTCTGGGGCTTCACATTTGTGACCTTCAAGTTTGCCAATGAATCCTTCAGGCCAATCACCATTGTATTTCTTCGGCTGTTTGTCTCCATTTTTTTTCTATTCGGATTTGCATTGCTCTTTAAACGGCTTGGGCGAATCAGGAAGAAGGACCAGAAATGGTTCCTGCTTATGGCGCTTTTTGAGCCTTTTTTTTATTTCCTGGGTGAAGCTTATGGACTCACCATGGTGACAGCTACCGTGGGTGCTGTGATCATTGCTACCATTCCGCTGTTTGTTCCCTTTGCCTCCTTTCTCCTATTCAGAGAACGGCTTACCCTCATGAATCGCATTGGATTGGTCATCTCCTTTGCAGGCGTACTTATGGTGATCCTTTCAAAAAGCCAGGGAATTTCGGCCGAACCAAAGGGGTTATTGCTGATGTTTGTTGCAGTATTCTCGGCCGTCGGATATACCATGCTGGTCAAGAAATTGGCTGATGATTACAATCCCATTACCATCACAGCCTATCAGAGTTTATACGGACTACTGATGTTCATTCCTCTTTTCCTGATCCTGGAACTGCCGGTCCTGGATATTGGGTCCGCATCCAACAGAAGCCTGTTGGCGGTTTTGTATCTGGGTGTGTTTGGTTCAGGCATTTGTTTTATTTTATTGACAATTGGGATCAGGGAGCTGGGTGCAGCAAAAGCCAATGTCTTTGGAAACCTGATTCCGGTGGTGACAGCTATACTCTCTTATTTCCTGTTAAAGGAATCTATGCCTGTTATGAAAATACTGGGTATATTAGTGGTTATTGGGGGATTGCTTATGTCACAGATTAGCGGCATTGGTGCGAAGAGGTCCTCCCGAAAAGAAGCATTCCAACATCCACCTTATTCCTAGTCATTATGGCTAAGTGCGTATTTATCGTTCAGGGGGAAGGCAGGGGCCATATGTCACAATCAATGGCCTTGAAGGAACAGGTCGAAGAAGCTGGTTACACGGTTGAGGCAGTATATGCCGGGTGCCGTAGCCGCGGATCCGTTCCCGAATATTTCAGTGAATTTTTCAAAGAGAAGCTGGAGCTTTTTTACAGCCCCTATTTCTTACGTACACCCAATAAGAAAGGGATTTATGTGGGTCGGACCCTGTTGTTCAACCTTATTAGGTCCATAAAATACCTGCGTGAAGTACGTCGGATCCGGAATGAGATCAATGATCTGGAGCCCGATGTGGTGTTTAATTTTTATGATGTGGTGGGGGCTCTTGCTCTGAAAGGGGTGAAACCTGGTATTAAAAGGATCGGGATCGGACACCATTTTTTTCTGCATCTTGATGGATACCGGTGCAACAAGGGCTCCGCATGGCACCGGTGGCTTTTGAGAATGCATACCACACTTGTCATGAAGTCGTGTGACCGGGTTATGGCTCTCTCCTTCAGAGAGTTGAAAGGTGATTCAGCCATGGATGTTGTTCCGCCTCTGGTCCGAAGGAGTTTCAGGGAGATAAATCACCAGCAAGGTGACAGGTTCCTGGTATACCTCCTGAATGAAGGATATATTTTTGACTTGATTCGTCTTTCGCGGGAGGATCCCGGTTTTTTGGCCGATGTGTTTACTACACTTACTCCTGAAATTAGCCTGCCTCCGGGAATTCGCATTCATCCCCTGAACGATGAGAAGTTCAGAGAGATGATGACAGACTGTAAGGGACTTATTACCACTTCCGGATTTGATACAGTGGCCGAAGCTGCCTACCTTGGCATTCCCCTGGTGGTGGTCCCATCTCAGCACCATTTTGAACAAAGATGCAATGGAGCGGATGTGGAACGTAGTGGGATCGGAATTGCAGTTGAACAACTGATACCCGGTATCCAATACAAAATGAAAGCTTTTGATAACAGTACATACCGGGAATGGGTAGACCGGGCAGGTGAAATAATTATAAAATGCACCAAGGAATAATATAGATGGTCATAGGGGCGTTTAATATGGTAATGGGAAGAAGGGTAGTGATCATAGGAGTTTTTCTGCTGTTGCAGGTGATGGTGATGGCCCAAAAGGGCGGTGAATCGACTTACAGTTTTCTTGGCCTGACCAACTCTGCCAGGGTTTCGGCCCTGGGAGGTGAGGTGGTCTCGCTGATGGATGACGATATCAACCTCATATTTCACAACCCGGCTTTGCTCTCCAAAGGAATGCATAACCATCTCAACCTGAATTATGTGGACTATTTTGCAGGTGTAAACTATGGTTATGCATCGTATGGATACTCGGTGGAAGGTATTGGTAATTTTGCTGCTGGCATGCACTATGTGGATTACGGAACCTTTGACAGGACAGATGAACTGGGTCAATCCATGGGTACATTCAGGGCGTCGGAGTATGCCATGAATCTGGTCTATTCCAGATCCATCATTGATACATTCCTCACTGCCGGTGTAAACCTTAAGCCCATTTTCTCTTCCTTTGAACAGTACAGCTCCCTTGGAATAGCACTTGATGCAGGAGTCACCTATCACAATCCCCGCACACTTACCACCATAGGTTTGGTTGCCAAAAACATGGGAACACAGATCACCTCTTACTCAGGTACCAGAGAAAAACTGCCCTTTGAGATCCAGGCTGGGATCACCCAGGGTCTGGCCCATGCTCCTTTTCGTTTCAACATTACCATGCAGAACCTGGAGCGCTGGGACCTTACCTATGAGAAACCCGAGGAGGGTGATTATAACTCCCTGGGCAGCGAAGCAGAGCAGAGCGGATTTGATAAGTTCGGTGATAAACTTATGAGACACATGGTATTCGGAGTAGAGTTCCTGATTGGAAAGAATTTTCATCTTGACATGGGTTACAATTACAAAAGAAGACAGGAGATGAAGGTGAATGCACGACCCGGAATGGTGGGATTCTCCTGGGGCTTTGGATTTAAAGTATCCAAGTTTCATTTTGCATATGGACGGGCATCTTATCACCTGGTTGGCGGAACCAACCATTTCTCACTCACCACCAACCTTTCCGAGTTTTACAGAAAGCAGCAATAATGGTCATGGAGCATCAGAAGATAATCATTGCCCTGGATGGGCACTCCTCATGTGGAAAGAGTACCTACGCGAAAAGGATCGCTCAGGAGCTGGGTTATGCATACATCGATACAGGAGCCATGTACAGGTCTGTAACACTGGCTGCCATGGAATCAGGATTGTTTGATCAGACAGAAGCTCCTTCCCTGGAGTTGGTGGAAGGATTACTGGACAGCATTGAGCTTAGTTTGCAATTTAACAGTTCGAGACAAAGGACTGAAATATACCTCAATGGTCGTATGGTTGAAGATATGATCCGTGGCATGGATGTATCGGGCCACGTAAGCTATATTGCTGCTATTTCTGCAGTGCGCAGGAAGATGGTGGAGTACCAGCGGCAACTGGGAGTGCAGAAAGGAATTGTGATGGATGGTCGTGATATTGGTACGGTGGTCTTTCCGGAGGCGGAGTTGAAAATATTTCTTACTGCTTTGCCCGAAGTGCGGGCCATGAGACGTTATAAGGAGTTGATCGAAAAAGGGTTGAATGCTGAACTCGAAGAGGTTCGGTTAAACCTGGAAAAGCGTGACCGCATCGATTCAAATCGGGAAGACAGTCCACTGAAACAGGCTGAAGATGCCATAGTGATGGATAATAGTGATATGACTGTTGACCAGCAGATGGAGTGGTTCAGGAAAAAATATAACAGCTTAATGGTGGAACTGAATGGTGAAAATTGAAATTGATCCCGGGGCCGGATTCTGTTTCGGTGTGGAGAAGGTGATTAATACCGCAGAGTTGCACCTTCAGGATGGAAAGGGATTGTACGGGCTTGGAGAGATGGTGCATAATGCTTCGGAGATGGAGCGGCTGCATACCCTTGGTTTGAAAACCATAAACCATCGGGAATTGCTTGAATTGAAACCCGAGAGGGTGTTGTTCAGGGCTCACGGAGAACCACCCTCTACATATCAACTGGCCGAAAAGCTCCGGATCGAGATCATTGATGGTACCTGTCCCATCGTTTCCCGACTTCAGAAAAAGCTGAAGAATACCTATGAATCCATGGATCGGGATAGAGAGCAAATGGTAATTTTCGGGAAATCAGATCATCCGGAGACCATTGGTTTGCTCGGACAGGTAAACGGAGATGCTGTGGTGATAAGCACCAAAGAGGATGTTTCAAAAGTCGATCCCGGAAAAAAAGTCTACCTCTTCTCACAGACCACCATGGATCCTGAGCGTTTTAGAGAGGTGGAGAGCGCTTTGAATGAGCTCTTGAAGAAGTTTCCTGAGAAGCTTTCAAAAGACTCATTTCGTTCCGATTGTACCATCTGCGGTCAGATGAAAAAAAGAAAACCCGGACTCTCAGCTTTTGCAAAAAAACAGGAGATGATCCTGTTTGTGAGTGGGAAGAACTCCTCCAACGGGAAGATGCTCTATGAATATTGCAAAACTATTAATCCTCTGACTTACTGGATCTCCAATAGTAATGAAGTTGATCCGGAATGGCTGAAGGGGGTTGGGTCCATTGGAATAAGCGGAGCCACTTCCACTTCCAGGGATCAGCTTGAATCGGTATTGAACCAGGTTAAAAAATTAACCTCCGTTTAATACGTATTTTCGTTACTTTTGCGATAATTAATAAGCTGGTTGCAATGGGAAAAATCAAAAAGGTAGGTGTACTTACTTCCGGGGGGGACGCACCAGGTATGAATGCGGCCATCAGGGGAGTGACACGTACAGCTTTATATTACGGACTCGAAGTTATTGGTATCCGGCATGGGTACCACGGCATGATCCATAACCATTTTGTGAATCTGAAGGCGCACAGTGTGAGTGATATTCTGGCCAGAGGCGGGACCATTATTAAGACAGCCCGTAGCAAGGAATTTATGGAGGCCGAGGGAAGGAAGCAGGCCTATGAAAACCTGAAGGCAGCGGAGATCGATGCGGTGGTGGTGATCGGAGGAGATGGGTCACTGACCGGTGCCAGGGTATTTTGTGATGAGTATTTCGATATTCCTTTTATCGGGATCCCCGGAACCATTGACAACGATATCTATGGAACTGAATATACCATTGGATACGATACAGCACTGAATACGGTGGTGGAAGCAGTGGATAAGATCAGGGATACTGCCGGCAGTCACAACCGACTCTTTTTCATTGAAGTGATGGGCCGGGATGCGGGATTTATTGCATTGAATAGCGGAATTGCAACCGGTGCAGAAGCCATCCTGATTCCGGAGGTAGTCGGACAGGTGGAGAACCTGAAGGACTACCTGGAAAAGGGATTCAAGAGAAAGAAATCCAGCAACATCATCATTGTGGCAGAAGGTGATGAAGAGGGTGGTGCATTTGCCATTGCCGACACGGTGAAAGAGGATTTCCGTGACTATGATGTAAGGGTTTCCGTGCTGGGTCATATCCAGCGTGGAGGAACGCCTTCTGCTTATGACCGTGTAAGTGCCAGCAAACTTGGCTTTGCGGCCATTGAGGCATTGATGGATGACCAGAAAAGTGTGATGGTAGGATTTCACCATTCAGAGCTGGTACTGGTACCCTTCAGAAAGGTCATCAAACTGAAGAAAAAGGTGGATCCCGAGCAGATGCAGATGGTTGAGATTCTTTCTGTATAGCCTCTCATTCTGACTGGAGTATTGTTTTTTACTCCTCTCTTTTTTTGTACATTACCACCTATGTCCGGTACGGCTTTGTTTGCTCAGGTAATACTGCCTCTTGCAGTGGAAGGCACGTTCACTTATAGTGTGCCAGAGTCGCTGGTTGAGAGGATTTCACCAGGATGCCGGGTACTGGTATCCTTCGGTAAAAAGCGTATCTACAGTGCTATTGTTCACTCTTTGAGCACCAATTCCCCTGAAGGATTCACACCTAAATCGATCATTGATCTTCTGGATGAAACAATTCTGATCACAAAACAACAACTTCAACTCTGGGATTGGATCTCCTCCTACTATATGTGTGCTCCCGGAGAGGTGATGCGGGCAGCCATTCCATCGGGTTTAAGACCCGAGAGTGAGTCCAGGGTGAGATTTAATACAGGAACCCTTGAAGG
>JAUVKN010000232.1 GCA_030596245.1 Bacteroidia bacterium
GGTGAATGGGGTGACTCCAAACATTTTCATAAAAGAAATGAAGAGTGAAAAAGAAATTGATCAATGTACTGCGAAAAATCAATCAACTTAAAAACCAATACTCATAAATAAAAAAGATGAAAGCTAAATCTATCTATGTACTGCTGTTTGCGACAATATTATCAGCTTGCGGACCCACCCAAAAGATCACAAACTCCTGGATCAATCCCGAGACCGGGACCAAAGATCCATATAAATCTATTTTCGTAATTGTAATATCGCAAAGTATGGGAACAAGTTTTTCTGTTGAAGATCATATGGCCGCTACGATTGCTTCAAGGGGTCAGAAGGTAGTAGTTAGTAGTGCCGTGTTTCCACCAAATCTTTCAATCTCCGAGAATTTTACCCGTGAGCAAATGGCAGAGGCCATTAAAAGAACCGGGTGTGATGCTGTATTTGTCATCGCCCTGCTCGATGTAAAAACCGAAGAGTACTATCAGCCTGGAAGTTCTTATTATCCCATGAATTATGGCATGTATGGTAGTTATTATGGATATTATAACCATTACTATCCCCAGGTATATTCTCCCGGATACTATACAACGGACAAAACCTATTATATAGAGACTAACTTCTATGACCTTGAGGAGGATCAGCTTCTGTGGTCAATCCAGTCAGAAGCCTATAATCCATCAAGTCTGGACCGCTGGTTTGACAGATATTCCTATGATTTGATAACCGAGCTTAAGAAAGAGGGATTAATCACGAAATAACAAAACCCCATCACAGATGAGGATCGATGGTTACTGTGCCTGGGCTTCTGCTTCTGCCTGATTCGGGGTGATCCACCCACCTCCCAGTGCTTTATAAAGATAGATGTAAGCTGCCAGGTGATTGCGCCTGGTTGCCGTGGCCTCCAGTTCAGCATTGAACATGGAGCGTTCACTCTCCAGGACCTCCAGGTAAGCGGTCTGACCGCCATCGTAGCGTGCACGGGATAACATGGCGGCATTAATGGCAGCTTTTTCCTGTCTTCTCCTGGATTCCGACTCGGCACTGTAAGTATGCAGATCAATCAGTGCATCATCCACCTCTCTGAAGGCGTTCAGTACCACCTTCTCATAATTATACAAAGCCTGTTTGGCCACTTCCTGCTGGATCTCAACCCTTCGCTTGTTCTTGCCCCAGTTAAAGATCGGTCCCAGCATGCTCCCTCCTACTGAATATAAGATTGCATCACCGCTCACAAGTGATGAGAGATCCCCGCTGGCCACACCCAGGGCACCGGTGATACTGAAAGAGGGGAAGCGCATGGCCTGGGCCACTCCAATTCGCGCTGTTTCCGCATAAAAAATCTGCTCAGCCTGAAGAATATCCGGACGACGTAACAATAGCTCCGAAGGAATTCCAACAGGCACATCCGGAGGAAGTGCACGTTCATCAAGCAGGCCGCGCTCAATGTTCCTGGGATTCTGTCCGATCAGGATACTGAGGTAACTTTCAGTCCGGGCCACACTTCTCTCATATACAGGGATGGCCACTGCAGCCACCGCTTCCTGCTGCTGAGCCTGGTTCAGGTCGATCTCCGGAACAGTTCCCTTTTCAAAACGTTGCTCAATGATCCAGAGCGACTCCTTCCTGGTCTCCCAGGTCCGACGTGATATCTCCAGTCGCTTGTCATAGTCCAGCAATTGAAAATAACCCTCTGCCACTGCAGCGATCAGACTCACCTGCACCAGCCGCAGTGACTCTTCAGAGGCTGCAATCTCGGCTCTGGCTGCCTGGTTTGACCTTCTCACTTTTCCCCAGAAGTCCAGTTCCCAGTAAACACTGGGAGTGATTGAAAAAAGTGCCCCTGCATCGGCACCTGCCCCTGCAGCATCTGGTTTGCCATAGGTGGCCGATGCATCATATCCGAATTGAGGGAACAGATCTGCCTTTGAGACACCCAGTACTGCATAGGCCTGCTCAATGCGGGAGAGGCCGATCAATACATCCTGGTTTCGCTCCAGGGCCAGATAGATCAGGGTGTCCAACATGGGATCGTCGTACAATTTCCACCAGGCAAGGTTGATCATTGAATCATTGGCTATGCTGTCAAACCTGAATTGATCTTCGGTGTCAACCACTGGCTTTTCAAGATTGGGCCCCACCATGCAACCCGCAACCGCAATAGAGAGTAACACGGATAAAAGAATCGGCTTTACTATTTTCATTTTCAAAATGGTCATTGGGTCAGTCTTTTGAATTTTGTGATTGCAGTTTTTGCTGTTTTTCCCGCTTCTCCTCATACTTGCCAAGTTTTCCAATCAGAACAAACAGCATGGGGTAAAAGAATACGCCCAAAAAGGTGGCAATGATCATTCCTCCCAGCAGGGCCATGCCCATCACTTTGCGTGCCTCTGCTCCTGCCCCACTGGCCACAACCAGTGGAAATATTCCCAGGATAAACGAAAATGCAGTCATCAGTATGGGGCGGAATCTGATCCGGGCCGATTCCCTGGCCGATTCCACAAGGCTCATTCCTTCATCAAACTTTAACTTTGCAAATTCAACAATCAGGATCGCATTTTTTGCAGCCATAGCAATCAGCATCACCAGCGAGATCTGTGTAAAGACATTGTTTTCGAAACTCTCACTGAAAAAACGGGCCACCATCAGGAACAACATGGCCCCAAAGACAGCAAAGGGCGTTCCCAGGAGGATACTGAACGGCAGTGACCAGCTCTCATACTGTGCAGCCAGGATCAGGAACACAAAGATCAGTGCAAAGAGGAATACCGAATTACCCGATCCGGATGCAGCCTTCTCCTGGTACGACATATTGCTCCATTCATATCCCATATCGAAGGGCAATACCTCGGCAGCCACCTCCTCCAGAGCATCCAGGGCCTGGGTGGATGAGTAACCGGAAGCCGGTGTACCTGAGACTTCCACGGCCCTGTAGAGGTTATACCTGTAAGTATACTCCGGACCCGAAATTTTGCTCACCGAAACCAGTGAAGAGAGGGGAATGTCTTCACCCTGGCTATTTTTAACAAAAAAGAGAGAAAGTTGCTGCTCATCCTGCCTGTACTCCGGTTCGGCCTGCACGTAGGCCTTATATAGACGGCCAAACCGGTTGAAATCATTGACATATGCTCCCCCCAGAAAAGCACTAATGGTGGTATAAAGATCATCCAGGGCCACACCCGATTTCAGCACTTTATCCCGGTTAATCTCTATAGATCTCTGTGGGGTATTTGCCTGAAAGGTGGTGGAAACGTTTCCAATTTCGGGACGCTGTTGCGCTGCCGCAATAAACTTCATGGTCTGTTCGGCCAGGTAATCGATGTCGTTTCCTCCCTTGTCCTGCAACATCATGGTGAAACCAGCACCCGTTCCCAACCCGGGAATGGCCGGAGGCCCGAAAGCAAATACCTTTGCCTCCTGAATATTCCTGTAAAAAGCTGCATTCAGCTTCTTGGCCAGCTCAAGTGCCGTGATATCCCGCTCTTTCCAATCGATCAGTGTTAGGAATACCACCCCTGAATTGGTGGACATGCTGCCCGAAAGCAGATTGAAACCCGATACAGAGGTTACATATTTAACCTCCTCAAACTGGTCAAGAATGGACTCAATCTTTGCCATAACCGCATCGGAACGCTGCAATGAAGATGCACTGGGGAGTTGCATATTCACATAGATGTATCCCTGGTCCTCCTCCGGAACAAATCCTCCCGGAACGAACTTTGAAATGACCACAATTGAGGCGGATAGAATAACAATAAATACAACACCGCGTTTTAGTTTCCTTGTAAGGATGCTGGTCCATTTCATATATCCCACCGAGGTCCGGTCGAATCCATCATTAAATTTCTTAAAGAACCAGCCCAGAGGTCCTTTCACAGGTTTTGGTTTCCTGAGAAGCAGGGAGCACAATGCGGGACTGAGTGTAAGGGCATTGAGTGATGAAAAGACAACTGATACCGCCACTGTAATAGCGAATTGCTGATACAATCTGCCGGTAATTCCCCCCATGGAGGCCACAGGAATGAACACAGCCACCAGAACCAGCGTAGTTGCGATTACTGGAGCGGTCACCTCCTTCATGGCTTGAATGGTGGCTTCGCGGGAATTCATTCCCTTCTGGAGGTTTACCTGCACTGCCTCTACCACCACAATGGCATCATCTACTACAATCCCGATGGCAAGCACCAATCCAAGGAGCGACAGTACATTGATGGTAAATCCAAGCAGGGGAAAAATGGCAAATGCACCAATCAATGAAACGGGAATGGCAATGGTAGGGATAAGTGTAGCCCTGAAATCCTGGATAAAAATAAATACCACCCGGATCACCAGCGAAAGTGCAATAAGCAGTGTAATCACAATCTCCTTGATCCCTGCAGTAATGGGTAGTGTGGAATCAAGACCCACTTCATAATCCATCCCTTCCGGGAAAGAACCTTTCATCTCATCCATGGTTGCAATCACCTGACTGGCAAGGTCCACCGCATTGGTGCCTGGTGCCTGGTAAAGGGTAATAAGCGCACACTCCTGCTTTGCGAAGCGTGTTGCCACATTGTAAGATTCCACACCCAGCTCAACCGAGGCCACATCCCTGATCCGAACCTGTGATCCATCACTGGTGGTTCTGATCACAATGGCTCCAAACTCCTCCTCCGAAACAAGCCGTTCGGGCATCCGCACATTGTAGGTAAAATCAGTACCCGCCGGAGCGGGTTCAGCTCCGAATTTACCTCCTGGTACAATCACATTCTGCTGCCTGATGGCATTGATAATTTCAGGAACAGTTATACCCAGATGGGCCAGGCGGTCCGGTTTCACCCAGATGCGCATGGAGTAATCACTTGCTCCGAGAACATTCACACGCCCTACCCCTTTTATCCGGGCAAGGATGTCTGAGATGTTGATCAGCGCATAGTTGCCCAGAAAATCCTGGTCATACCTTCCATCAGAATAGAGAGAGATGGCCATGATCATGCTGCTCATGGTCTTCTGGGTATTAACCCCGATTCGCTTCACCTCTTCAGGAAGCTTGGGTGTGGCTGCAGAAACACGGTTCTGGGCAAAGACAGTATTCATGTCGGGATCGGTACCCACATCGAAGGTGATCTGAATGTTCATCGATCCGTCGTTGGCATTGATCGACTTCATATAGATCATATTGTCCACCCCGTTGATCTGCTGCTCCAGTGGTGTGGCCACCGATTGCTCCACATTCAGTGCATTGGCACCGGTATAGTTTGCACGAACCTCCACCATGGGCGGTGTGATATCGGGATACTGCTCCATGGGAAGAGTGAGCAGGGAAAGAGTGCCTATGATTAAAATGACAATGGCGATGACCATCGCCACGATTGGTCGTCTAACGAAAAAATTACCCATGCGATCCTAATTTTCTGATTCTGAATTGGAAATATCCTTCAACACCGGATTTACCTTGATACCGCTTTTTACCTTCTGCAGGCCTTCATAAACAATCCGATCTCCAGGAGCGAGACCTTCTGTCACAATCAGGTAGCTTGTCTGGTATGTGGATCCCACCCCGATCTTGCGAAATTCTACTTCATCCTGATCATTCACCACATAGACATTATAAATACCCTGCATCTCCTGTGCACATCTCTGGGGGATCAGCAACCCTTCTGAAATGATATCAATGACGGCCCTTACCCTTGCAAATTGTCCCGGTCTGAGGATCAGACTCGGATTGGGAAAAGATGCCTGCACTAAAATAGTTCCGGTGGTCGCATTTACCTGGCGGTTAATAAATTCGAGTTTCCCTTCGTGCGGATAAACGGTCCCATCCGCCAGGATCATGGTTAGTCCCCGATTTGTCTGCTGGCGTTGAAGCCTGAGTGAATCGGTTCCGGCAAGGAATGGACGGACAATTTCGAGGTACTTCTCTTCCGGGATATGAAAATTAACCAGTATCTTATCGATCCTGGAAACCTCATTCAGGATCACATTCGTAAGACCTCTTCCCACATAGTCTCCAGGATAAGCTTCCGTTTTACCAATGACACCCTCAATGGGAGAATAGATTTTGGTATATCCCAACTCTATCTTCGCTGATTCAAGGGCTGCTTCTGCAGCTTCAACTGCCGCACCAGCCGCATCACGCTGGGCCACAGCAGCATCCAGGTCACTCTGACTCACTGCATTGATCTCAGCCAGGGGTTTGATTCTGACCAGGTCGTTTTCAGCTTTTACCAGCATGGTGTTTGCTTCAGCAAGTTGACTCCTGGATCCGGCCACCTTTGCTTCAAAAGGCTGGGGATCTATTGAGTAGAGCAATTGACCTTTCCTCACCCTTCTTCCCTCCTCGAAATGTATCCCTTCGAGAAAACCATCCACACGTGCCTGAATGGAGATGTCGAACAGACCATAGGTTTGTCCCACAAACTCTTCAATCACAGGGATCTCCTGCTGAATCACCTGTACGACCTGCACACTGGGAGGAGGCAACTCTCCTGCACTTTTCTCTTTGCAGCCCGAAACGAGGACGAAAATTACGAGGACAAACGTAAATACGAAAATTTGATTTTTCATTGGAGTCTTTGATTGATTAGAAGAAACACTAAGGTAATAATTTATGAGATAACAGTGATTATGCACCCACAGCCTGCTCGGTACCAACAGTCGCTTTATCCCGCTTATTTCCAAAATAGATCGCAGCACCACCGGTAAAGAACATCAATAAACTATAGATGGCCGGGGTAATGGCAAGTTCTGTACTTCCAAGTAAAACTATGGCAATCGACATGGCCAGCGTTCCATTCTGAATGCCAGATTCGATGGATATGGAAATAGCCCTCTTATCTTTGATTTTGAATAATTTCGCTGAATAATACCCTACCAGCATGGTGGTAACATTTAAGACCAGGGCAACAACTCCTGCCTGTTGAAAATAGGATACAATATTTTCCTTCTCCTTAATAAGAATCCCAATGATTACCAGTGCTATGACAATCCCGGAGGCCTTGCGTACCGGATTGGCCATCCT
>JAUVKN010000060.1 GCA_030596245.1 Bacteroidia bacterium
GGATACCCCACTCCATTGAATTTTCAATCACATCCTGGGCATCTTTTTAGTTGTTCCATCCCACATGGTAACCACCCAGGCCAAGCATCGTTAAATTTTCACAGCTTTTACAAAGAGTACGTAATGGAATTATTTCCCCCCACTTATCTTTATTAGAACCTGCAAAGCTTGAAACAGGAAGCATCAAACTGCCTGTGAGCATTGCCATCTGCTTTAGAAAATCTCGTCGTTCATGCATAGTTTTCTATTTTAAGGATCTTAACGATAGTATGAAAACAACCGTAACAGTAAAATGTTTTTCTTGAATCTTTTAGTAGCAATGGGACCGATATCTCCACCCAGGCTTATTCATCCAAAGGACGCAATTCAATCGATTTAAAATACATCAGGTCCCCGGTTAGATCTTCAGCAGGCCGGATGTTTATTTGCATCTTTCCTGCCTGCTCAAAAGTTATTCTACCAAGATTAAATGACTGATATTCAAATGACGCACCAGTTTTTTCTACAGAACAGTTTAGGCGGTTATGACCCGCCTCAATGATGAATTTTGATCCCTCAATGCTGTTCGGAGAAGAATAGGTGATGTATACTGAGTAAACTCCTGGTTGCTCCAGGTCAATCATCCAGGCAGCCTGGTCCTCAGGTGAGTTCCATTTCGATATAAAAAGCTTCCCTTTGCGATTATACCGCTTTACGGTATTCCCTGTCGTCCAGGCAGTCATATTATTAAGAAGGATGGTGTCTCCATCTGAAACTGCCAGCAGTGGGGGATCTGCTTCTGGTAGACGGTCAAGGTTTAACACAATCACAGTATTATAAGGGTCCGGAACAATGTTTGCGAGTGAAATATGATGCGTGGTACCGGATTGGTTTACATTGAGAATTGAGTTGTCAGCAAGAGTCTTTGCTTTAATGATCCTGTTTTTGAGTCCCCTGACTATCAGTTGTTGATCTTCAGGCCATTCAAGCACATGTAAAAAGAGGGTGGAATCACTGGCTGTACAAAATCCCCAGTTCTGAACAGGAAGAGGGCTGGCTGTTGTACCATAAATACTTTCATGATTCTCCTTCATCCAGTCTCCTACTTCCAACAGAACATCAATTGAAGCCTGTGGGATGGTGCCGTCGCTTTTGGGACCAATATTGAGCAGGTAGTTTCCTCCCTTACTGACGATCTCAGCCAGGCGGTGGATGATTTCAGTCGGGGTTTTCCATAAGGTGTCAAATCTACTGTAACCCCATGTTTCATTCAGCGTTTGAGGAGTTTCCCAGAATTCCTCCACACCGGTGGCCGGCATCCCATTATCAGATAAATTCTGATAATCTCCAATCAGATCCTGGTAGTAATGACCAACACGGCCATTGATAATGCAATCAGGCTGTAAATCCCGAATTAATTTTATGAATTCATACCCCTGTTTCCTGGTGTAAAGCCCACGGTCGAACCAGAGAAGCCCGATGGGACCATAATTGGTCAATAGCTCCTGAAGCTGCGGTTTTGCCTTCTCTTCCAGGTATATAGAAAATGGTTTCTCAGGTTCATATTCGTAACCATTTTGTTGCGAAGTTTCAAAGTCCCAGTAATTCCCGTAAGCATATGGATGATCCCAATCCTCCCTGTGTGAATAATAGAAACAAAAACGTATGTCTCGCTCCTTACACGCAGTTGACAGCTCTTTCATGGGATCTCTCAAAAAAGGTGTATAATCCACAATATTATAATCACTCACTCTGGAATCATACATTGCAAATCCATCATGATGTTTGGCGGTGATTACAAGGTACTTCATCCCTGCCTTCTGAGCCAGATCTGTCCACTGATCTGCATCGAAATGAATGGGATTGAATGTGGCAGCAACCTTCCGGTATTTCCCTGCAGGGATCTCTAACTTTTGCATGATCCATTCAGCATTCTCTCCAACCGGTACCTGACGGCCGTTCCATTCCCCTTCGAAAATAGCATAGGGCCCCCAGTGAATGAACAACCCGAACTTAGCATCGGTCCACCACTTCATATCCTCCTTGCCGAGACTTCCAGGGTGTTCCATACTTTCGTTTCTATCCGTTTCCTCCACCTTCTGTGAAAGGACTACTTCACTATGTGAGAAAATAAAGAGTAGTAGAAATAGGAGGGTTAGCCTTGAATGCATGATTGTTGCACAATTGGTTCTTTGTTGAGTGTTCTTCACCATTATCTAATATCAATTGCTGAAATTTACTGAAATCAAGATCTTCAAGCAAGTATTATTGACAACTAATGTAATTCCATCTGACCGATATTCCCACCACTTGTCACATTAACCCATGTAACCAAATCTTATAGTTATAAAATATGGAGTAAACAGGGTAACACTTGTCGGAAACGTGGGTGAGGTGCCCAAGGTATCTGAACGGGAAGGGGAGGCATTTGTAGCGAACTTTCCACTGGCAACCAATGAGTTCTATCGGAATAAAGAAGGCGAAGAGGTGCAAAAAGTGGAATGGCACCAGAACGTAAATATGTCTGGAACATTTATTTCACCAACTTATTTAAGAGGAATGTTGGATTGTGTCAACTGAAATTCCAGATTTCGAATATGAAATCAGAAATGAAAAATTGGTGGCTAGCATGCGTTTTTAAGTTAATTACTTGTCACCGATCAACACATTCAGGGTTTCAAGTTTTGCTTTTCCACTTTCATTATCAGTTTTTTTTAAGGAGTGTATACTGGCTCATTCTGACTGGTATTCGAAAGCGCCCAAATCTCGGGTTCCAACTATTGAATTACCATCCAAATCCATATCATAGTGCCCCTCGTCAGCTCCGTTATCCCTGGCAGGACTCGAAGATGTCAGGTGGTAGTCCCCGCCTTCAAGGTCTTCGACCTCGGGGTTTGCAATAATGGCTTTTGCCCCAAGCTCGATATTTTCCGAAGTGGTTGGACTGAAGAGAATGCACGGGCCATCGACATTATAAAAGAGGTTGTTGCTATGGTTGATCTGTGCAAGTGGATATCCAAGATATATCCTGTTGCCCAGCCCACTGCTGTTTCCATACGTGGAAAGGGTTTCTTCTTCGACCACAACTACAAGGTTGTTTCTGTAGGTGGTTGGGCTGTCTGTTGCCAGCATGTCCTCGTCGTTTTCGCAGAAAACATTCGATTCAATATCAGCAGTTTCCCACTTCCTGTAAATGGTGTTGTTTTCAACAAATGAATTGGTTAGCGGCGCCCAGAACTGGGTAAAAGTTCTGTAATCGGCAGATTCGTTGTAGGCTATGACAATGTTGTCGTAAATTCTGTTCTCAGTTGCACAATCAACACTGTCTTTGGCGCAGATATCGAAGTTGTAGCTGATTTCACAAAATCCCATGCATTCGCTTGTTCTGTTGTGGTGAAGGTAAATGTTGTTTCTCGGGTTCCTTCCGTCATCAATTTCTATTGCGCCCCCGTCGCCGCCCCATTCACCACCCATGGAGTGGTAGTTGCGTATTTCATTCCACGAAACCTCTTGGTTGCCCATGCCAAGGCGGATTCCTATCGGCCCCCAGTAGGGAAACCAGATTGGCCTGTTGCAATCGTGCACGTTGTTTTCGGTAATAAGGGTGTGCTCACCATAGGAGTTGATTCCAATCGGACAGTCTTCCACTTCGTTGTTGCGCACTATGCAGTAGTCCGCACCCAGGTTGATTTTTATTCCTCCAAGCTTCCAAACATTCAAATATCCGCCGTCCGGTGCGTCATTGGTGCCAAAGCAGTAAATGTTTTCAAGGATTTGATAGTCGCCATTGAGCTGGATGCAGTTTCCGTTGTAGTCGCTGTCATCCGTGTTTGTAAAGCTCGGGGCATCACCTTCACCCCATGCTCCAATGAGAATTGGCGCGTCTTCGGTACCGTCGCCGTTTATCTGAAGACCATTTGAATAGCTGGTCTGCCGTTTGAAATAGATGTTGTCACCCGGTTTAAAGGTCATCAAGTTGACTTTTTCAATAGTCTGCCAGGGTTCCTCCCGGCTGGTACCGCTGTCGCTGTCATCACCGTGTTCTGCATCCACGAAGTATTCAGCGGTACTTGTTCCGCTACAAGAGGCGAGGAAACTTATGAAAAACGCAATTCCCGCTACTTGGATGGAAAGAATTTTTTTCAAGTTCATTTAAACAGTGTTTTGTATTTGTTAATGCACGCTAGTGAGTATGTAGACCAGGTGCATTTAGTACTACTAAATTACAGATTATATTTACCCAGGCCAATAGAATCCATTATTCCTCAAACCTTGCTAACCGATATCCCCGTCCCTTATCACATTAACCCTTGTAACCAAATCTTAACGAACATGAAATACGGAGTAAACAGAGTAACGCTCGTCGGAAATGTTGGGGATGAGCCCAGGGTATCTGAAAAGGAAGGGGAGGCCTTTGTGGCCAACTTCCCACTTGCAACCAATGAATTCTACAAGAACAAGGAAGGGGAGGAAGTATCGAAAACAGAATGGCACCGGATCGTGGTGTGGAACAAGGCTGCCGATATAGTGAAGCAGTATGTAAAAAAAGGGGATGCCCTTTATGTGGAGGGAAAGATCTCCACCAATTCATGGGATGATAAGGAGGGAAATAAGCAGTACAGCACAGAGATCATCTGTGATAATTTCCTGTTCCTTTCGCCAAAGAACAATAGTGAGTCATAAATAGGGGTATAAGTCGTTTCAGTTGAGCAGGCATGCCTAAAGGAGTATTAGAATATACAGATTAACTGTAGAAAAAAATACAGAATATATTGGAAATTCAATCCGTTTTTGTATTTTAAATGTCTAATTATCAGCTTATTTATAATGTGAATAAATAAAAATAATAACATCAAACTCTATGGTTAATAGCGAAGAATCAGAATCCGGTAAGCCTGTATATACGTTAAGCATTGCTTCCAGGCTCTCAGATATTCCGGCACATTCTATCCGGCAGTATATCGACAGGGGATTGCTAATTCCCTTTAAACTTGATTCCAAGCGCCACCTTTTTTCACACAATGATATCAATAGGCTAAACCATATACATCTGCTTATCCATGAGCAGGGTCTGAATTTTGCTGGTATTAAGGCGCTTATGGCAATGATCCCCTGTTGGGCTATTCGTCCTTGTTCAGAAAGTGACAGACAGTCATGCAATGCATACAGTGAGAATACCTTTCCCTGCTGGGAAGCTTCAGAAAAAGGGAGGGTGTGTAAAAATGAGAATTGCAGGGAGTGCGATGTTTATAAGATCCTCAGTGAGGAGGTGAATCTGAAATCAGTGATAAAGTCCCTGATCTAGGGGTTTACTCCTCCTGACTGGCGAGGGCCTCCTCTACCATCAGGATGTGATTGTTCAATTCAAAGCTGTATTGCTGATAAAGTTCCCGTGCGTTGTAAAGATTGAATATGGCGTTTTCGTAGTTGCCCATCACATAGAAACCGTAACCCTGCTGGTGAATATAAATGGCGTTATCCGGATCTGATAGAATGGCCTGCTCTATGAGTGCCATACCCTCTTCAATTTTCAGGGCATTCCTGATGAGGACCCATGCCAGAGCTGCTTGCTTCTCCACACTGTCCGGATCATATTTAAGTGCTATTCTGAAATGTTTCTCCGCTTCAAGGTAGTCTGTGTTGAGGTAGAGGCGTCCCAGATAGAAGGATATGTCGGATTCATTCAGGTGCCGGGACCTGAGAATAGAGATGAGATGCTTCTGATGGAAATCAGCTTCTTTGTAACGCATCCTTGAATGGGCACATACGGTATACCTTCCAATGATACCCGGGTTGTCCGGGTAATTTATTGAGAGGACGTCAAGTATTTCCCTCTCTTTTTTGTGCTTTTCGATTTTATGGTAGCAGAAACTGAGGCTTACGTATATCTGTACAAGGGTTGGATTGTCACCGGTTGGATATAATTCCAGGCCCCGGTTTAGTGCTTCAATGGCTGGGGAATATTTATGAATCTTGATATTCTCCATGCCCAGATTGAACCAGTGATTGTACTGATCCGGATCGATTTCCAGGATCTCCTCAATAATGGAGATTAATTCGAAGGGTGTTTTTCGATCGTTAACCCCATTCAGGTATTCCAGGTTTAAACTGAATAAAATTGAATCACGTTGTTGTTGCAGAATGGAGTCAGCCACAGGGCCCTCTGCCGGGCATCCTTTGCAGATTGAAATCAGCCTTTGGGGAACAGCGAGTAGCATCATTGCACACATGAAGAGGATGGTGATCCGGCGGACGGATGCTTCGAAGCTACTCATGAAATTAACTGCTGGTTCTCTGGAACAAGATACGAACTACTCAGCCATATGTCAACCAACTAGTGGCGGTACGATTCAATAGGTTCACAGGAGCATACCAGGTTGCGATCGCCATATCCCTCATTGATGCGGCTTACTGAGGGCCAGAATTTATTCTCTTTTACCCAGGGTAGGGGGAATGCAGCTTTCTCCCTGGAGTAGTTGTGCTCCCAATTTTCCGCCAATAGCACCTCCGCTGTGTGCGGAGCATTCCGCAGGACACTCTGACCAGCCTCCAGCTTACCTTCAGCGATCTCCATGATATCATGTTGAATATCGATCATTGCCTCAATGAAGCGGTCCAACTCTGATTTAGATTCGCTTTCAGTGGGCTCCATCATCAGGGTACCGTGCACCGGGAACGATAAGGTTGGTGCGTGAAAGCCATAGTCCATCAACCGCTTGGCAATGTCAGCTTCGGTGATGTCAGCCATTGCTTTGAATTTCCTGCAGTCGAGGATCATTTCGTGGGCCACAAATCCTTCAGCGCCTGTGTATAGGATATCATAATGGTCTTTCAGGGATGTGGCTACATAGTTGGCGTTTAGGATGGCAATACGCGTAGATTCTGTGAGCCCTTCTCCTCCGAGCAATTGGATATAAGCATGAGATATGGCAAGGACTCCGGCACTCCCATAAGGTGAGGCAGAGACGCTGCTGATGCCATTGATGCCACCCGTCTCCACCAGGGGATGGGTGGGCAGATACTCCACAAGGTGATTGGCAACACCGATGGGGCCTACGCCCGGGCCCCCGCCCCCATGGGGGATGGCAAAGGTTTTATGCAGGTTGAGGTGGCATACATCAGCCCCAATATGGGCCGGACTTGTTAGTCCTACCTGGGCATTCATGTTGGCCCCGTCCATGTATACCTGTCCCCCGTGTGAATGGACAATGTCGATGATCTCCCGGATGTTGTCCTCAAACACTCCGTGGGTAGAGGGGTAGGTGATCATAATGGAAGAGAGAACATCTCCAAACTCTGCAGCAAGTTTCTTCAGCTCTTCAGTTTCGATATTGCCATGGTCGTCGCATTTCACCACCTTCACCTCCAGGCCGGCCATCACAGCACTTGCGGGATTTGTGCCGTGAGCTGAGGCTGGGATTAATACAACGTTTCTTTGGGTTTGCCCCTGGTCTTTGTGGTAGGCCTGGATCACCATCAGACCTGCATATTCTCCTGCTGCACCCGAGTTGGGTTGAAATGAGATGGTCTCAAATCCGGTGATCTCCTTCAGTGCTGCCTCCAATTCATTGATCAGCTGGTGGTAGCCTTCAGTCTGATTGATTGGAACAAACGGATGGAGCGATGCGAATTCGGGCCAGCTAACCGGCATTAACTGTGAGACAGCGTTCAGTTTCATGGTACAGGATCCCAGGGAGATCATGGATTGGGTCAGGGAGATATCTTTTTTCTCCAACATCCTGATATAGCGCATCATCTCTGTCTCTGACCAGTACTTCTGAAAAGTCTCCTGATGAAGGAAAGATGACTTCCGGGCAAAGAGGGGATCAAATGCTGTTGTGGGTTCAATGGATTCTTGAAAGTGGATCCCTTTTTTTATTGTAACGGAGAAGATCTCCAGGATCTCATTGAGTCTCTCTTCGCAGGTTGTTTCGTCGGTTGTAAATTGAACAGTGGTCTGGTTGGGATAATAGAAATTTATCTCCTTCTCCTCGGCCAGGGCTTTGAGTGATTCCGACGATACTCCATCCGGCAATTCAACCAGCAGCGTATCGAAGAAATTTTCGTGAACTACTTTGTAGTTTAGCTCTTTAAGACCTGATGCAAGATAAGCGGTCCCGGTATGGATATTGGAGGCGATTCTTCTTAATCCTTCCGGGCCATGATAGGCAGCATACATCCCTGCCATACTGGCCAGCAATGCCTGAGCAGTGCATATATTAGAGGTGGCTCGTTCGCGTTTGATGTGCTGCTCTCTGGTCTGTAACGCCATCCTCAGAGCAGGTTTTTCATTTACATCAATGGAGATACCTATGATCCTGCCTGGGATATCTCTTTTAAAACGCTCTTTGGTGGCAAAAAAGGCAGCATGCGGCCCTCCATAAAACATGGGTATCCCGAAACGCTGGGTGGAACCCACCACCACATCCGCATCCCATTCCCCCGGAGGGGTGATCAACACCAGGCTCATGATATCAGCAGCCACCGCCACTGCAATCTCTTTTTCATGGGCCGATTGGGTAAAGGAGCTGTAATCTCTGATGGCGCCATCCCCAGCCGGGTATTGGATCAGGCATCCGAACATAGAATCGTCCAGTGAAATGGTATCGTATGATCCAAAAACCAACTCAATGCCCAGAGGTTCCGCCCTGGTGATCAATACTGCCCTTGTTTGAGGGAAAATGTTCTCATCCACAAAAAATTGCTGCCTTCCCGCCTTCACTGCTGCCCTCGATCGCGCATTGAAAAACATGATCATGGCTTCGGCAGCTGCAGTAGCCTCGTCCAGCAATGAGGCATTGGCGATCTCCATACCGGTAAGCTCCATCACCATGGTCTGGAAATTGAGTAAAGCTTCGAGCCTTCCCTGGGAAATCTCGGCCTGGTATGGAGTATAGGAGGTATACCAATTGGGATTTTCCAGGATGTTCCGCTGAATAACGGGAGGAAGAATGGTGTTGTAATAACCCAGCCCCATATAGGATTTAAACATTTTGTTCTTTGAAGCCACACCGCGCATTCTGGTTAAATAGGTATACTCATCAACTCCTTCGGACAGGTTAAGAGGCTCATTTTTGAAGATAGAGGAGGGAATGGTTTTCTCCATCAGCTCGTCAACAGATCCTAATCCAATTTTGTCCAGCATTTCTTTAATTTCCGGCTGCCGGGGACCTAAATGACGAAGGCTAAAGCGATCAGATTTCATTGATTTTTTGTAAAAAACGGTTGCAGAACATGTTTGTGTTCCAGGCTCAAATATAGGTAAACGGACTGTGAAATTTCATGTCAGAAATCATGTTATTAAGACATGGTGAGAAAAGGATTTTCGGAGATCTCATACCCGATGGTGGAGGATGGTCCGTGACCAGCATAAACAACTGTTTCAGGAGGCAGTACAAGCAGCCTAGTACGTATGGATTGTATGAGCTGATCATAATCGCCACCAGGCAGGTCAGTTCTTCCAATACTTCCCTGGAAGAGTGCATCGCCGGTAATCACAAATCCTCCCTCTTTGGAGTAGTAGGCCAGGCTTCCAGGTGAATGTCCCGGAACATGGATCGAATGTAAAATTTGGTTCCCAACGTGAATGGTCTCCTTATCATCTATGGTTTGATCGATCCCGGTGAATGGCTCTACACTCAATCCAAATATGTCACCCGAAAGGGGTGCATTTTTTACCAGGTTGGCTTCTTCGCCATGGGCCCGGAAAGGAGATCCGTAATGTTCCTGGACGTGTTGAACGCCAAGAATATGGTCTACGTGACAGTGGGTGTTGATCTGGCCGGTTAACTTGAGTCCCTTTTCTGATATTTGATTCTCGAAAAATACTCTCTCCTCCCGGGAGTAAAAAGCAGGGTCAACCACCAGGCAATTCCCGGTTTCATCCCATACCAGGTAGGTGTTGACCTGAAAGGAGTTGAATACAAGTGTATCTATTTGGATCATACTAGTTGTTTTTACCCCTCAAGAGAGGAACGAACGAAAAATGACCATGTTCACTGTGCTGGAAATGGTCTTCAGTTTCACGTACCACCCGGATCATTTTCTGACCAAGATGGCCACCTTCAGGAACCACCAGTACTCCACCAACAGTGAGTTGATCCAACAAACTTTGAGGGATCTCCAGCGCTGCGGCGGTGACAAGAATCCGGTCAAAGGGAGCATAAGCAGGCAATCCTTCGTAACCATCACCATAAAAGAAAATGGGTTTATAATTCAGGGGTCCTAAAGTTTTCTGCGCATCGAGAAAGAGTTGACGTTGCCGCTCTATGGTATAGACCCTCGCACCTAATTCCAATAATACGGCGGTCTGGTATCCCGACCCGGTTCCCACTTCAAGAACCTTCAGATGCCTGCTTACATCCAGTAGCTCGGTTTGGTAAGCCACCGTATAGGGTTGGGAAATGGTTTGACCTGCAGATATGGGGAAGGCCTTATCGGTATAGGAGAAGTTGACAAAGCTGCTGTCCATAAAGAGATGTCTGGGTACCCGTCCCATGGCTTCCAATACCTCCTCATTTTTTATCCCTTTGGATCGAATATCGTCTATCAGCTTATTTCTTAGTCCTTTATGTCGATAACTGTCCAAATGTTCCGATTGAATGAGCAAATATAGTTTATATTCTTGAACATATATGACCATTTTTTAGGCTGCTGATGCAATTATTTGGATGCAATTGTAGTTATAATATGAAGAGGTTGACCTATTGAATGAAGAACCACAGGAACCAACGGATTCTCTACATTGTTTTTGACTTCCTGGCTGCATTCGCGGCCTGGATTCTCTTTTACATGTTTCGTAAGGTTCAGATTGAGCCGCAGGTATTTGGCATAGAGGTACCCATCACGCTTGGAACTCGTTTCTGGGGAGGGGCCATTGGCCTTCCATTAGTCTGGATCATGTTTTACTATTTCACCGGGTTTTACAATGATGTTTTTCGACGATCCAGGCTGGATGACTTTTTGCGTACCTTTATGACCTCATTGTTGGGGGTTATTACTATTTTCTTCCTTCTGATCCTGGACGATACCATTGTTGATTATACCAACTACTACAGCCTTTTCTTTACACTCTTCCTGCTCCACTTTACCTTTACTTTAATCCCCAGAATGATCATTACCAGTGGAACAGTCAGCCGGGTACATAAACGCAAGATCGGGTTCAAAACAGTGATGGTCGGCAGCAATGAGAATGCGGTGGATGTATACATGGACATCCTGGACCAGAAGAGGTCCAGTGGCCTTGAAATCCTGGGATTTATCAATGTCCATCAGAAGGTGCATTACCAGTTGCAGGACCATATTGCGCATCTTGGCGGACATGAAAATATGGAACATATCCTTCGTGATCTACAGGTAGAGGAGGTGATCATAGCCCTGGAGCCTTCCGAGCATGGTAAGATCGGGGGTATTGTGAACCGTTTATCGTTGTTGGATATACTGGTAAGTGCCATACCGAGCATGACCGATATTCTAACCGGTAAAGTAAAGAGTACCACTATTTTCGGGACCCCTTTGCTGGAGGTTACCCACGGTTTGATGCCAGCCTGGCAACAAAATGTGAAGCAGATGCTCGACATTATCCTGGCCACTATTTCCCTCATCGTTCTGATGCCCTTGAACCTTTTTTTAACAATAGGGGTAATACTATCCTCACCCGGGCCGATCCTGTATAAGCAGAACCGGGTGGGAAGATTTGGCCGGCAATTTAAAATCTACAAGTTCCGCTCCATGTACCACAATGCTGAGGAGAACGGACCCGAACTCTCTTCAAAACATGATCCACGGGTGACCAGTTTCGGACAGTTTATGCGCAAGCATCGGTTGGATGAAATTCCCAATTTTATCAATGTCTTGAAAGGGGATATGGCGCTGGTGGGACCCCGGCCCGAAAGGGAGTATTTTATCAATAAGATTACCCGGGAGGCACCTCACTATATCCATCTCCATAAGGTGAAGCCAGGGATCACTTCCTGGGGACAGGTGAAATATGGTTATGCTGAAAATGTGCAGGAGATGATCAAAAGACTCAGGTATGACATCCTCTATATTGAGAATATGTCTCTTTTTGTGGACCTGAAAATTCTTTTCTATACAGCCATAACCATAATTAAGGGGAGGGGAGTCTAATCCACCTGCTATCCGATACCCCTGATTTTTCGGGCTACTGTAATCCCCTTCCTTTCAACAGAGGTTCAATGGTAGGTTCATGTCCCCTGAATTTCAGGTACATCTCCATCTCATCGGCAGAACCCCCTTTTTCCAGAATATTTGTTCTGAAAGCGGTGGCAGTTTTCTGGTCGTAGAGGCTTGTTTCCAGGAATGCATTGAATGCATCTTTGTCAAGCACCTCTGCCCAGATATAACTGTAATATCCCGAGGAGTAACCCCCGGAGAAAATATGCTGAAAATATGCAGAGCGGTAGCGTGGAATGATCTCGTCAATCAGTCCGATCTTCTTCATGGAGGAGGCCTCAAATTGGTTCACATCCAGATCAGTTGCGTCTGTAAGGGTATGATAATCCATATCCAGAAGGGATGCAGCCACATATTCAACGGTCACAAATCCCTGATTAAACTTGCTGGCAGCTTCCAGTTTATTGATCAAATCAGATGGAATCATCTCTCCGGTTTCATAGTGTTTTGCATAGGTGACCAGCACATCGGGGTGTGCCGCCCAATTCTCCATGATCTGGGAAGGAAGTTCTACGAAATCCCTTGCTACTGCTGTTCCTGAGGTGGTCAGGTAATCACATTTGGTAAGCATGGAGTGGAGCGCGTGACCAAATTCATGGAAAAAGGTGAGGGTTTCATCAAAGCTGAGTAGTGCAGGTTTACCACCTGTGGGTCGGGTAAAGTTCATTACGATCAGGTGAACAGGTGCAACGCGCTCTCCTGCTTTGGAGTGAGCCTGACGAATGCTGGTACTCCAGGCACCACCCCTTTTCCCGGGCCTGGGGTGAAAGTCCATGTAGAGGATGCCCAAGTGTGATCCATCCTTCTCTTTGACTTCATAAGCCATCACCTCCTCGTGGTAGGCCGGCAATTCCTTAAGGGGTTCGAAGGTGAGTCCGTAGAGGTTGTTCACTACATTGAAAAGGCCTTCTTTCACAGTTTCAAGGCTGAAATAGGCCCTCACCTCCTCTTCATCCAGTTCATATTTCTCTTTCCGGATCTTCTCGGCATAGTACCACCAGTCCCAGGTCGCCAGTTTAAAATCGCCACCCTTCTGGTCAATCATTGCCTGCATCATGGCAGCCTCTTCTGTGGCCTTGCTCAGTGCTGGCTCCCAGATCTGCATGAGCAGATCATAAACATTTCCTGGTTCCTGCGCCATTCTGTCTTCAAGCATATAGGCGGCATGGGTTTCAAATCCAAGCAGATTGGCCCTTTCAATGCGCAGGGCAAGCATCTCCTTGATAATTTCGCGGTTATCAAACTCATTCCCATTGTTACTCCTCATAAACATGGCAGTGTAGATCTCTTCACGAAGCTCGCGATTCTCAGCGTACTGTAAAAAAGGGATCCAGCTGGGTTTGTGTAGTGTGAAGAGCCAGCTTCCCTGGTGACCGGCCCGGTCGGCAGCATCTGCAGCTGCAGAACGAACTGATTCGGGCAGTCCGGCCAGGTCTGCTTCATCTTCAATGACAAGATGGTAGGAATTTGTTTCGGCCAACAGGTTATTTCCAAACTGCATGGAGCGCATGGAGAGTTTTTCATCAATCTCCCTGATTTTCGATTTACCAGAATCATCCAGGTTGGCACCACCTCTGACGAAACGTTTGTAGATCTTTTCAAGGACCCTGATTTGTTCGGAATTAAGGCCCATGGATTCCTGATCCTCATATACAGCTTTCACTTTTTCGAATAGCGCAGCGTTCAGCATCATGTTGCTCCTGTGAGCAGAAGTAATGGGAACCAGAATTCTGGCAATAGAATCGATCTCATCACTGGTCTCTGCCGATCTCAGTTTCTCGAAGACTCCTCTGACTTTTCGCAGAAGCTCTCCGCTGTAGTCGAAAGCTGCGATGGTATTTTCAAATGTGGGTGCATCTGTTTGGCCAACGATGGCATCAATTTCAGCCTCCTGTTCGCTGATTCCAGCTTCGAAAGCAGGTATAAAGTGTCTGTTTTCAATAATATTAAATGGAGGAACTCCAAAAGGGGTGTTGTATTCATTCAGGAAAGGATTCATTTTTTCTATGTTTTTCTCACTGCATCCTGACAGCATGAGTAGTGCAACAATGGTGGATAGAATAAGTTTTTTCACGATCTGTGTATTTAAAAAATTTTAATAGGCAAAAGTAATGACAATGGAATTGGATTTCAATGAATTGTATTATGCCCTGTAGCAGACAAAAAAAGAAGGGTTGTCATGTCGAGTGACAACCCTTCGGCAGAAACCTAAAGATTTTGATAATGGTGAAATTGCCTACAGCCGGTCAGGCAAGATACTAGATCTCATCTGTTTCAACAATCCTTCCGAGGATATCGGCGTACGGCATCATCAAAAACTCCTTACCATCGAATTCCAGTTCTGTTCCTGAAAAATTCTTGTAGAATACTATGTCGCCCACTGAAATTTCGGGATCCTCGATCCCGCTGATTGCCAGTACTTTTGCGAACACAGGTTTCTCTTTGACGGTATCGGGAATAATAATCCCCGAAGCTGTTTTCTCTTCTGCTGCTGCTATCTCCAGAAGCACATGTTGATTAATTGGCTGTAACTCTTTCATTTTTAATAGATTTTAGGTTTACTAATTGAGTCGAACTCAATGTATTTCCAGCAGCTGATTGATCCTGTTTTTATCAAAACCCACAATCATCTGACCGTTAATTTCTGTCTGGGGAACTCCCTGCTGACCACTTTTACTGACCATGGCCGTGGCTGCTGCAGTATCAGCAGCCACATTTACTTCGCGATAGGAGACGTTGTTCTCATTGAGGTAAGTTTTCAGTGTGGTACACCATGAACATATGGGTGTTGTATAGACTGTTACCCGTCTGGTTTTTTTGGAATCCCCTGAGGGAACCGTTCCGATTGCCCTCCCCGAAAGGATCGATCCATAGGCCGATTCGGTCTGGCATCCTTTAATCACATTCACAACCTCACCTCCGCTAAACACCACCAGGCTTGGAGCATTGGTCACTTGAAGTTTGCTGTGAATATCCCTTACGTTATTTACATTGGCTATAAATACGGAATGCTCTTCTTCATCGGCCAGCTCCTTGATCCGGCCCAACGCACATTCGCTCTGTTCTGTTCCTCCTTTGTAAAGAAGCAGGAAAGATCTCTCCAGTGAGGAGATCCCGGCTTCCAGTTCACTATAGGATTTTACTTCTGTTATTTTCATTGTACGATTACGCAAATTTTACAAGCGCAAAGGTACATTAGCAAAGTGAAGATTTCAGTAACTTTTGTCACATAAAGGAGAATAATCTATTCTTCCCCGGGACAGGTTGATCATCCCTTTTTTTTCCATCTGTTTTAACAGCCTGGAAATGACCTCTCTGGAGCTGTTCATGGCCAGGGCAACATCCTGGTGGGATCCCTCATAAATCATGGAGCTGGAGGAGCGGAAGCGGTCGGTAAAAAATCGCTCCAGTCGCTCATCCATCTTCATAAATGCAATGCTGTCCAAGGCATAAAGCAATTCGTCAAACCTCATCTGCATTGAATGCATGACATACTCTTTCCAGGTTTGGAACCGGGTCATCCAATTGTCCAGCAGCTCTACGGGGATCAAAACAACGGTGGTGGATACCTCTGCAATGGCTTTAACCCTGCTTTTAGTCCTGTCCATGCAGCAGATCAGGGATACGGTACACACCTCACCTGGTCTCATATAATAGAGAAGCAATTCATTGCCCGCTTCATCCGTTCGGCAAACTTTAATGAGCCCTGAGAGCACAATAGGAAAAGCTTTGATAAACTGGTCTTCACGGATGAGCTCCTCGTTCTCCTCAAATACTTTGTAGGTTCCCACCTCACTAATGGCCAACCGGAGCCCGGATTCAAA
>JAUVKN010000104.1 GCA_030596245.1 Bacteroidia bacterium
CCTTGGCAGAGAAGCAGATCACAAGAACCTGATTGTGGGGATGTATGCCATGAGTGCTATTGAGCAAACCGGGATCCGGAACGAAGCTGTTCGGAAAATTGCTGAAGAAGCTTCCGTGAGCCCTTACGATTTCACCAAACGATATGGAAAATATCTGCGCTCTTCCATGAAATAAGTATCACATTCAAGAACTCACAAATGAAGAATACAACATCACGATTACCATCATGGCCAATGGCGCAACGGCTGAGTACTAAACTGGTTTTCGACCGGGATACCAAACAGATTACGAACAACGAAATTGCAAACCGGATGCTTGTTGGAACACCTCCACGCAAAGGTTGGGAGGAGTTCTATAAATTATAAACAAACGTTTCCTTAAGCAGGATGTTGTCCGAAGAGGAGCCTATCCTGATCTCAAATGCTCCCGGTTCAGCAAACCATCTCTTATTGGAATCATCCCAATAGGAGAATGCGGATTTTTCAAGTGTAAAAAAGACCGTTTTTGTCTCACCGCTTTTTAAGTGAATCCGTCTGAAGCCCTTTAGCTCTTTTTCAGGCCTGTCAACACTCGATTCAACATCATGTATGTAGAGTTGAACAACTTCATCACCCTCTTTTGGACCGGTGTTCTTAATATCTGCTGTCACAATGGTGTTTATCCTGCCATCCTTTTCCGAAGTAGATATTTTCAGGTTGCTGTAATCAAAAGTTGTATAACTTAACCCGTGTCCAAATGGAAACAATGGCTCCTTTTGATACTTGTCGAAATATCGATACCCCACATAAATGCCCTCTTTATATTCATTTTCACGGGTCATGGTGTAAAAGTCCTCAGGATACTGACGGGAAGATTTTGCAAAAGTTATGGGTAATCTTCCTGCGGGGTTTTCCATCCCAAAAAGGATGTCAGCCATAGCGTTTCCACCCTGCTCGCCCGGATACCATGCATGCAATACAGCTGGCGCATTTTCAAGCCAGTTCCCCATGGTTACAACACTGCCTGCTACAATGACCACTGCACAATTTTTGTTGATATTTGTGATCTCATTGATCAGGTTTTCCTGGGCCGGAAAAAGTTCCATCCTTCTCCTGTCACCTGCCTCCGTATCTCCCATCTGTCCGGATAGGCCTACGGTCAGGATCACCGCATCAGAATTTTCTGCCAGTTTTTTCGCCTCTTCCAGATATGCTACATTCTCATAGTCCCAATTAATTGACAAATCTACCGGCCTGCCCCCGGATTTTGCAAATTTCGCCAAAAGCTCATACTCTTTTCCTTCCTCCAGTTTAATGCTTCCCATATCGTTCCAGAAGGTAGGGCTCCCCTTGCTGTTTTCTGCGACTAATTTCCCGTCAATAAACAGCTGGGCAGATGCGGAGGCATTCCTGATTTCAAAGATGTAATCCCGTGATTCCGGTGCAGTTAGTTTTGCTTTAAACTCAATGGAAAAACGGGACTTATCAGCAATTTCAACGCCTGCCTCCGGAATATCAAGTTCTTCCCCCCACCTGTAACTGAGTTGAGTCGAAACTTCTTGCTTGATTGGTTTTCCTTCAAACCTGGCGTTGCCAAAATAGCGTAACAGCAGACCATTGCTCATCCCATCAGGTGTTTTCAGATACTTGAGGGGTATGGGACCGCATCCTGATTCCGCATAACAGCCGGGAGCAAATGCAACTTCAACATCTTCACCGGCATTTTCAGCAATCCCCTGATAGGGTGTGATAAGATTCTCTTTTTTAGTTCCCAGTGAAGCACTTCCTCCACCCTGTAACAAACCAATGTGGTAGGTGCCTCCCCTGAAATGAGCACCATAATTACCATTGGGTCCGATTACTGCAATCTTCTTGGTTTTATTCAGATCGAGCGGCAGGAGATTGTTGTTGTTTTTCAGAAGAACCATCGATTTGGCAGAGGCTTTTCTGGCAAGATCAAGGTGTTTTTGTGAACGCAGCACACTTGTTTCATACACAGGGCCCTGATCGAATGCTCCCGTCCAGAAAAGAACTCTCAGCACATTGCTGACCATCCCGTCAATGGTTGTTTCACTTACTTCCCCCTGTTTTACTGCCTCCAACAGTGCCTTCCCGTAATAACGTTCTCTTGGCATCTCCACATCCAGTCCACTATTTGCGGAGGCGACGGTAGAGTGAGTTCCGCTCCAGTCTGAAAGGACAAAGCCGTCAAATCCCCAGTCATCTCTTAGCACTTTCGTCAGAATAAAATCATTTTCACAACTATACACATCATTCACTCTATTGTATGCGCCCATAATTACTTTTGCATCAGCGGCTGTCACACCCTCTTTAAAGCCTGGGAAATATATCTCCCTTAAAGCTCTTTCACTCACCCCTACGTTAAGTCCACCCCTGTTAAACTCCTGGTTGTTACAGACATAGTGTTTTAAAATAACAGCTACCTTCTGGCTTTGCAGCCCACGGGTATATGCAGCAGTCATTTTAGCATTCAGGAATGGGTCCTCGGTAAAATATTCAAAGCTTCTGCCGGTTCTGGGGTCACGGATAATGTTCATGGCAGGACCTGCATTCGCCAGGCCTCCCCATGAATTCATTTCAGCGCCCATCGCCCGGGTAATCTCAACAACCAGATCTTCACTCCATGTGGCTGCCATGGCAATTGAAACAGGAAAGTATGTTCCGATCACCATTTTGGGTGTTCGTTTAAATTTCCCTCCATAAGGTCCGTGAACAATAATAAAAGTTGGAATACCCAGGCGCTCATTACCCGGCAATGCCTCCTGCCGGTATTGTAAACTCTTTCCGGTTAACTGCACAACCTTCTCCTTAAGGGTCATTCTGCTCACAAGATCCTCTACCCTTTTGTCAATTGGCAAACCTGAATCTTTGTAGGGAAGATACTCCTGTGCAGATAATGTATTCACAAATAATAACGCAGGAAGAATTATGTAAAACAAATCTTTTGTTTTCATTTTTAAGGTTTTAATGGTAAACGTAGTTTAAATTGACGAAATCTTCCGGCAATGGAATTGATATTTGAGTTGGTATTGTGCATTTCGTGAAACATATGTATATCATATTTGGTACATATGCATCCCTTATACCCCTGTTAAAAACCTATTATTGGACACAATCAAACCTTATTAATGAAAGGCAGTATTTAAATTTGTGAGGAATGTCAACAACTAAACTAATACACTAATATCATGAGAAAATTCTATTTGATATTCTTATTCCTTCTGAGTATAATCTTTATCCATGCTCAGGACACCCAGCCCAGGACCGTTTCCGGGACTGTAAATGATCTTCAGGGAGAAGCTTTAATTGGTGTTTCTGTTCTTGTCAAAGGAACCACTATCGGTTCCATTACAGATGTTTCAGGTTATTACCAGATTGAAGTCCCGGGTGGTGACCAAACATTGGTCTTTTCCTACGTTGGAATGATTGCACGGGAATATGATGTTGGTAATAAGACGGTCATTGACCTGGTCATGGAATCCGATATGATTGGTATGGAAGAAGTGGTGGTTATTGGTTACGGATCTGTCAGGAAAAGTGACCTTACAGGATCGGTTGGAAGTGTTGAATCAGAAAAGTTAACCGCTCGTGGTGGTGCTGATGCCATGGAATCATTGCAGGGACAACTGGCAGGGATTAACATCTCCAGGTCCTCGGGCCGTGCAGATGTTGGATTTGATATTGTTATCAGGGGACAAAACTCCATTGCAGGAGGATCTCCCCTGTTTGTGGTTGATGGGCTTGTTGTGGATAACATCGACTTTTTAAATCCAAACGATATTGAACGAATGGATATTCTAAAAGATGCCTCCTCAACAGCTATTTATGGGTCAAGAGGTTCAAATGGTGTTGTAATTATCTCCACCAAAGGAGCCGGAGGAATTAGCGAGAAGATTAATATAACGCTTGACAGTTACTTTGGTATCAAGACACCGGCACATATTGCACGTATGATGACCGCCGATGAATGGTTAAACTATAGAATAGCGGCTTCCCAGGGAAATGATCCCGAACCATTTTCAGGTGATGTTTTTGGCAGCACAATGGAGGTCAGACCTGTGACGGGTGAAGAGTGGGACAGGGAGATGGAGCGCAGGATTAAAGCCGGAGAAACCTATAACTGGCCGGAAGAGTTCATGGAGAACGGTTACCGGACCAATCATTATCTATCCATGAATGGGATGTCGGGTAAAACCTCTTTTAGTATGACCGCAGGTTACCAAAAAGAGAAGGGATTTATCGAAAAAGACTTTATGAACAAATACACTTTTAGCCTGGATATAAGACACCAGTTCAACGAAAAGTGGGAAGTAGGGGGGCAGTTCCGAACAGGTCTCAAGGAGACCGAGGTTGCCGGAGGCAAGAGTATTCTGAATTACTACAGAATGCCTCCCCTTGCACTTGCATCAGATCCAACAGGTTGGCTTTTTGAAGATGAAGGGCTGACAGTCAGACCGGCAAGATGGTCCACTGGTGCAGTGAATCCACTGCTGGACCAAAAATATTCAAATAGCCAGGCCCGTTCGATTGATCTTCTGGGAAAGATATATTTAAATTATAAGCCCGTTGAATGGTTGAGTTTACGATCCGACTTCTTACCACGTTTTTACTGGTTACGCGATGCATCATGGAGTGGCCTTTATTCAGAGGGTGCAGGAGGTATACAGGAAGACACTGAAGCTAATGCATTCAACAGGCACAGGCTCAATTTTACCTGGGATAACACAGTGGATGCAAAAAAATCATTTGGAGCACACACGATACAGGGAACAGCTCTTTTTAGTTTATATGATTTTCAACAGGAGGATTACGGATTTGAGGTCAGGGATTTACCACAACCAACCTCCTTTTATAACATGGAGGCTGCGGCCATGAGAACTGTGAGTGAAAGTTCATATAGCATGAACAGACTTCTCTCCTATATGGGACGCTTCAATTATGATTATGCAAACAGATATTTGTTAACAGTCTCAATGCGTTGGGACGGTTCTTCAAAACTGGGAGAGGGTTATCAATGGGCTTCATTCCCATCTGCTGCCTTTGCCTGGCGCATCTCAGAGGAGGCGTTTATGAATAATATCGAATCCGTCTCCACACTAAAAATGAGGCTCAGCTATGGTTTCACAGGCAACAACAATATTGGTGCTTATGAATCCTCGGTCAATGCCAACGGTTTATATTTCTACGATTTCGGCGGAACACTGGCAAACGGTATCGGACCTTCCGGGATTGCAAACCTGGCATTAACCTGGGAAAGAACAGAAGAGGTGAATCTTGGTTTTGATTTTGGCTTTTACAGGGGACGCATATCCGGAACGGTGGATGTTTATTCAAGACTTTCTGACGGGCTCCTACTGGAGAGAAAATTGCCTATTCCCATGGGATGGGATAACATGACAGATAATATCGGTTCTGTAAGCAACAAAGGGATAGAAGCTTCTTTACGGACCATCAATGTTCAGAGAGGTGACTTTACCTGGGAGACATCTTTTATATTCTCCAGGAATAAAAATGCAGTGGTGGAGACCAATTTGGGGAAAGTGGATGATGTGGTAAATGGATTGTTTATTGGAGAACCTGTGGATGTTCATTACAATTATGATTTCATTGGAATATGGCAGCTGGATGAATTGGAAGAAGCGGCTCTTTGGGCCAGAGAACCCGGGATGCCCAAAATCAGGGATATAAGCGGGCCCGACGGAGTACCGGATGGGAAAATTGATGCCCAGTATGACAGAACTGTTATCGGGAAACCAATCCCTGATTGGACCGGGAGCTTTTATACCCGGGTGACCTATAAAAACTTCGATTTATCCATGTCCATCTATACCGAACAGGGTATTATGAAAAAAAGTTCATTCTTTAACGATTTGATATACACCAGCAGGAATACGGTATTACACAATTACTGGACCACCACAAATCCTTCCAATGATGCACCAAACCCCTCTTTTTTAGATGATATTTATTGGGGTCGAAAAGGAGCACAATTACAAAATATGCGCGATTGCTCCTATACCAGGTTGCAGAACATTACACTGGGATATACCCTCCCTTCAAACATAGTCAGGAAAATGACCATTGAACGTTTAAGGGTCTATGCGAATGTGACCAATCCTGTGCTGATTACGTCATTTGAAGGCCATGATCCTGAATTTGGTGACAGAGGAGCAAATGACGGTCCCAGTTTTATGACGGTCCAGTTTGGTGTCAATGTCAATTTTTAACTGTGAAAAATGAATAACATGAAAAAAATAGGGATATTATTAGTTGTGGTATTGTTTGGCACAGGCTGTACGGATTTTCTTATGGAAGATAACAGATCATCCATCACAATTGACGAATATTACACGACGCAAGAGGGCTACGAGTCACTCGTAAATGCCTGTTATTCTACACTGAGGGAGTTGTATACTGATATGAATGCAGATGATGACAACCAGAAAAACTACACCTCTTTACAGGGTTTAACACTGTTGGGAACAGATCTTTATTGTGTGGCAAAACTTGCAGATCAAAACGATATTCTGGATGGTTATTTTCTGCTGACACCTGACCATGCCGCTGTTTCAAAGGTCTTTTCAAATTGCTATAAATCAATTCAACTGCACAATGTGGCATTGTCATGGGCAGAAAAGACAGTTCAGTATGATCAACTGCCAACTAGGGTAGCTGAAGTTCGGTTTATTCGTGCATATATGTACAATATGCTGCTTGAGCACTTTGGAGGGGTATCTATTGTTGAAGATGCATTTGACACACCCATTGCATCTTTTGAAAGAGATTCGGAGGAGGATGTTTTTGCATTTATCATTGCTGAGCTGACCGATATCAAAGATCTCCTTCCGGAAAATCCTGAAGGGTATGGCAGAATAACTAAAGGGGCCGTGGAACATCTGCTTGCTTCTGTGCATCTCTCCAGAGGGTATGCTGAATTTGCTGCTGCGGATGATTTTCAGAAAGCTGAGCAATTTGCAACCAGCGTGATCGAAAATCCCAATTATGATTTACTTTCTGAGTTTGAAGATGTGTTCAGGGTTGGAAATGAAGAGAACAGGGAGATTGTTTTTGCCATTCAATTCGATCGCAGTTCATTAATCAATGGGGTAGGCGGACATCGTGCTCATTGTTGGGGAGGGACATATGCTGCAAAAACTCCCGGCTGGCCATACAGGTCTGGTCAAATAAGACCTACCGACCAATGTTATCTGCAGTATAACGCAAATGATAAGCGGTATATGGCTTCTTTTATGACCAACCAGTATGATCCCTATTATGATTTTTATGATGATGGAAAAGCTGAAAGCGATAAAGTCATCACAGATGTTTATCCCCATGCATCCATCAAATATGACTCCGCAAATCCAGCTCCTGCTAACTGGGTGTTCCTTGATGAATACACGGTCTTTGTTCCCTTTGGTGAAGAGTGGGAAGATTCGGATTATCCTTGGGTAAGAAAATTCGATGATCCCCTGGCGATTAATCAATACGATAATAGCCGGGACTTCTTCCTTTTCCGTCTGGCTGAAACCTATTTGATAAGGGCAGAGGCCAAAATCAAACAGGGAGGTTCCGGGGATGCGGATATTTATGAAGTCAGAAAAAGAAGCTGGGATGTAATGCCGGTAAATGCCACCATCGACACCATTCTGGATGAGCGTGGGAGAGAATTAATGGGCGAATGTAAACGCTGGATGGATCTTCGGCGTACCGGTAAACTGGAAGAGAGGGTTAGTATACATAATCCATCTGTACTAAGGTATATCGATCAGGGTTATGATCCTTTTAATGGCGGTACCAAGGCCCTCAGGCGTCCGATCCCCACTGATGTGATCATTAGAGATGCGGGTGATTATGGCCAAAACGAAGGTTATTAAACCAATTTTTATTCAATAAAAATTTATGACGATGAAAACAATAACAAATTATAAAGGTGTCATAAGCATCATAATAATCTCAATAGTTGTTTTGGTAACAGCCTGTAAAGAGGAGATAACAGGGCCCGAAACAGTCCCGATCAGAGCAGAGATTAAGCAGGTGATCGTGAATAACTCCATCTTTGTGGAGGATATTAGAGATGAAGTCAAGACCGATGATCTTGATTCAGTAATTGTTACTATTCCTCAGGGAACCGATGTAACCCAGCTGGATCTGGATATCATCTATTCCTATTTCGGAGAAATTGAACCACAACCTGGTATTACGGATCTGACCGATCCGGTCTATTATACAGTCACGTCCAATATTGAATCCAGAGAATATGCAGTGATCGCCAATGTAGTTCCCCCCAATCTGACATCATTCCTGATAACTTCTCCGCGTGAAGTAGTAGCAAAAATTACCGGGGATAGTATCGTTCTGAAATTACAGGAGGGGATAGACTATTCAAACGTTAGTTTTTCGGCTGAATATTTTGGGGAATCAATCGTTCCCTCAGTGGATCAGACGATTGACCTGAATGTGGACACCTCCATATCTGTCATCAATAAGGAATTTGAGAATGTCTATACCATCTACATAGAATGGTATAAGATCATTGAATTTACCGGTGTCATATATGACGGAACGGTGCATCCAAACGAGTTTCTTCCGGGAGCAATTGAATCAGAAGACTCTACGATGTATACCATTGAAGATCATGAAAATGCATTGGGAGGGAAAGGTGCGCGATTCACCAGTTTGCTTTATGGTGGAAATGATAAAGGAAGTGCCGAATTTGATTATGGTGACCTGGGTTTGGATGATCAACCGGATGAAGTAACTGTGATCATCAGAGGGAAGGGGTATCCCACACATGCAGAAGATCACCGATATATTGAAATTGCTGTTTTCATGGATGTATGGCGCTATCAGTTCTGGGTTGAATGGAACGGCCTTGATGGTAATGGTTATACTCAGTTGCCATATGAAGAAATTCCAGGAGGTTTGGATCCTTTGGCGTGGAACATTTATCGCCTTACTGCAAACAGGATCACAGGTGAGGTAAAGATATATTTAAACGAAAACCCTGAACCGCTCGCCCAAATGATGCCATTGTTCATGGAGATCAGGGATAGTGAAAATTGGAAAGCCAGCTTTGGAGATGCCAGCGGTGGGAATTCCTATGATGGCGTATATGATTACATCATCATCGAAACCGGCGGTGCATATTCTCCGGTGGACCTGCCACTGAGCAAAATATTTGGAGAGTAGCTCGATCTCATCATTATTAACAAGAATCTCAACCTTATGAATAAAATCTTCTATAGCGCAGCTTTCCTGGTCTTACTTCTGACTTCTGGTTGCAGTGCACAGCCGAGCGACAACAGGAATTTCAGTAGTCTTTATGAGGGCATTGAGTTTGAAATGCCTGTTGTTACTGAACCTGAATTCCCGGACTACTCTGTTTCTATTACGGATTATGGAGCAATTGGTGACGGACAAACACTTAATTCAAAGGCATTTGCTGATGCCATTACTGCTGTATCAGAAAAAGGAGGTGGCCGGGTGGTTATTCCCCGGGGTATTTGGCTGACCGGACCGATTATTCTGAAGAGCAACATCAATATTCATGCTGAAGCTGGCGCCCTGGTTATTTTCAGCACCAACAAGGAGCTCTATCCGTTAATTGAAACCACTTACGAAGGATTGAATACAGTGCGTTGTTTATCGCCCATTTCTGGTAGAGAGCTGGAGAATATCGCCTTTACCGGAGAGGGGATATTTGATGGATCGGGGGATGCCTGGCGCCATGTGAAGCGTTTTAAGATGACAGACTCGCAATGGAAAAAACTTGTTGCTTCGGGAGGTGTTCTCAACGAGAAAGGCAACACCTGGTATCCTTCAGAAGGATTTAAAAAAGGTGCTGAAAGTAGCAATATAGAAGATTATGAAGTGATCAAGGATTTCCTTCGTCCGGTAATGGTTAGTTTAATAAAGTGTAAAAATATACTGCTGGACGGACCTGTATTTCAAAACTCGCCTGCCTGGTGTATTCATTCATTAATGTGCGAAAACTTAACGGTTCGCAATGTGGATGTACGAAATCCGTGGTACTCTCAAAACGGGGATGGGATTGATATTGAATCATGTAAAAATAGTGTTGTTTACAACTGCACCTTTGATGTGGGTGATGATGCAATTTGTATTAAATCAGGGAAAGATAAAGAGGGTCGTGACAGGGGTATCCCCACTGAAAATATCATAGTGAAAAATTGTGTAGTATATCATGGTCACGGGGGTGTAACTATTGGCAGTGAAATGTCCGGCGGTGTAAAAAACATGCATGTTTCGGATTGTACTTTCATAGGAACCGATGTGGGCCTCCGTTTTAAAAGTACTCGTGGACGTGGCGGCGTTGTAGAGAAAATATATATTTCCAATATTGATATGATCAATGTCCCCACCAATGCCATCTCATTCAATTTGTATTACGGGGGCCTCTCCGTTTCAGAAATGTTGGCGCAAAATGGTGATAATAAGGAGTTGGAAATTCCTGCAGCGAGTGAAGAGACCCCACAGTTCAAAGATATCAGTATAAGAAATGTTACCTGCAAGGGAGCCTTCCAGGCCATCTATTTACAGGGACTTCCCGAAATGAATCTTGAAAATATTTACATGGAGAATCTTACAATGGAAGCTGAAAATGGATTGTTGTGTATGGATGCCACAGGAGTTACAATAAAGGGGCTGCATTTAAAAACAACCAATTATCCTGCGCTAACTTTTCACAATGCAAAAAATGTATCTGTTGAAGGACTTTTATTGGAGGATTCTGATCAACCATTAATTTCTGTGCACGGTGCAGAGACGGAAAATGTTACGTTTGGACTGAATTCAAAAACAGGAGAAGATACCACCTTGATATTGGGAGAGGAAGTTGATCCCAAAACAGTACAGATTAATGATTAAAAAAGAGATATGAAGCAATATCTATCGAATACCAACCAGAATCCGCCCAATATATGTAAAATCATGAATAGTAATCTGTATGGATAACAGTTGACAGGATATAATGGGACTTTTGTATCTCTTTTTTGGGAAAAAAGAGTCTCTATTTCCAGTCAGAAAACCATAATTTTATTTAAGTAAAAATAACCGAGTGAACATTATAACATTAATCAAACATTTTTATTTAATTACTAAAACTTAAATTATGAGAAAACTTAGACTCTTATTGTTATCTGGTTTATTGTTCCTTTTTGGAATGAGTTTTGCCGCTGAAGTTACGGTTCCTACTGGAGATACGCTTCAGAACTACATCGAGGCAGCAGCTGCTGGTGATGTCCTTATTCTGGAAGATGGAGGCGTGTATGAAGGTGAACTTCTTATCACCAAATCTCTTACCATTAAAGCCGTTGATGGATACACCGTTCGCCCGGTCATCATACAAGGTTCTACCAACGGAATTAAGTTTGGGGAGAGTCCCAGCGGAGCCGAGATTAAATTAAATGGCCTTGAATTTATGTCTACCGGAGCGAGATACCTCGCACGCCTTGGAACAGGCGATTCCCTTGCCTACCTGGAGATGACTGATCTTGTTGCTCATGGGTATGACCGGTGTATTATCAGAGCAAGTGATGCCGGAATATTCGTGGATTCAGTGCTTATAGACAATTCTCATTTTTATGACTTCGATGGGAGTTCTTACCGGTTGTTCTATTTTGATAAAGGGGATTGTCCTGTTA
>JAUVKN010000279.1 GCA_030596245.1 Bacteroidia bacterium
ATCTTTAAATTTGATGTAGATACATACTTTGCCTCTTTCAATTATGTAAACACGCACATCTTCAGCGACACACTTTCCAATATATCTATCAAGAATCACCTGGTAGAAGGCCACGCATTTATCGCTTTTGAAAACCTGGCCGAAGCTACAGGATTTCAATTTTACGCTGCCGATCATGAGCACAAAGTAATTGGCATTCTTGGGGATTCCGTGTGGTCTGACTCAGTTTCAAAATTGCACGCCATTTCCCCCTATCCAGTTCAATTTAAGCTTCTGAAAAACGGAAAAGTAATTGATACATTGAACAACGCTTATTCATATGAATATAACATCAGTTCAGTATCAGGAAATTACCGGATCGTTGCCAGCCTGCTGTTTGGCAAAAAATGGACTACCTGGGTTTTAACCAATCCAATGTATCTGTATGAACAAAGGGTAGATTAATTTTTTATAGAATCATACAACAATGTCAGAAAAAAAGAGATCAAAGAGGCTGATTCTTTTCCTGGGTTTGCCTGTGGGGTTGTTGCTTCTTGTCTTTTACTTTTACATTGCTTTACCCATTTGGGGAGTCCCTTTTAACGGGCAACGGCATGGGAACCCACCTCTTACGCCTGTCTGGGCTTTGGAATGCTGGCTCTGGGAAGATGATGTCAACAGAGCCCAACGGGTAGATGAGTTGCTTGAGGGGTATGCCAAGCATGACATCCCGGTACGGACCATCCTTTTGGACAGTCCGTGGAGTACGCGGTACAATGATTTTCAGGTGGATGAGAATCTTTATCCCGAACCGGAGGCCTGGTTCAACAAACTTCAGGACAAAGGTTACCGTGTGGTGCTCTGGATGACACCCATGGTGAATAGCTACAGCAAAGGCACGAGGGTCGAAGAATCTGAACCGTGGTTCAATTCAGCCCGTGACAAGAACTTTCTCGCCGGCAATGGACACCAGATAAATTGGTGGAAAGGCAGAGGTGGATTTATGGATTATTCCAATCCGGAAGCCCTCAAATGGTGGCGCGGACTCCAGCAAAAAGTTTTCGATTATGGCATTGACGGGTGGAAGCTTGATGGTTCTGCTACGCTCTTTTCAAGCAAAACAGGGCCTGTTCCGATACCCTATATGAGATCACATAAGGGTATCTCAACAACCCGCAACTATATGGACCTGTACTACCGGCAGGAGTATTTGCACGGATTGGAACAAAACCCGGAGTTTATTACACTCTCCCGCTCCATGGACCGGGGTTTTCATCCCGAGGGCTTCGCTCCCATTGATGCATCGCCCGTCAACTGGGTTGGAGATCAGGAGCACCACTGGAAAGCAGGCAGCCATTCTGAGGAACCTGAAGGTGAGAAAAAGGATATTGCTCTGAAAGGAGTAGAGGGATTTGAATCTGCCATTGAGAGTATATTAAAGAGTGCAAAAACCGGTTACAGTATTATTGGATCCGATATTGCCGGATTTTCCGGAGGTGCGATCCCTCCACGTCTCTACATCCGCTGGGCCCAGTTTTCCACCTTCTGCGGACTTTTTTTAAACGGCGGGCACGGCGAACGGGCATTGTGGAAAAGAGGTAAGCAGGAGTTGGAAATCATTCGTGAATACTCCTGGCTGCATACCGAGCTGGTTCCCTATATCTACAGCTCAGTGGTGGAGGCTCACAATGGAGGTAACGTACTGCAACGACCCGTTAAAGGGAAATACCATTATATGTTTGGAGACAATCTGTTGATTGCACCCATCTATAAGGACGAGGTGAAAAACAGGGTTCGTCTGCCCAAAGGGAATTGGAGATACTGGTTTGATGATCAGAAGATCATTAAAGGGCCTGTTACTTTTGAGAGGGACTTTCCCCTGGAAGAGTATCCCGTCTATATCAGGGAGGGGGCCATTATCCCGATGCATATTGAAAGACCCTATACCCGGATTGGTGATGAAAACTCCCGGGGATACTTAACTTTACGGATATATCCGGATGGGAACAATGGTTTCACGGTACACCATCCTGAGAGCGGAACCAACACTTCAATCATGGTGAAAGAGACCGAAGGAACCATTAAGATTCATTTTGAAGGAGAGAAACAACCACATATCCTGCATCTGCATCTCTCCTCGAAACCGCAAAAAGTGGAGTTGGACAATCAACTGCTCTCCTATTCAAATGATTATCATTTTGATGCAGAACAAAGTAAATTGATTATCAAAACCGATGGGTATTCAATTGGTGAATATACCATCCTTAAATAATGCATTATGAAAAACTCAGTAAGAATAAACTCCGTATCAGCTCTATTCGCAATCTTCCTGATGAGCCTGATTATTACTCCGTATGTTGAAGGACAGGAGAAACATATACAATCTGACATGAAAACCACCTGGGCAGAAAAACTGGGATTTCCGGCAGGGAAAAAAGTCATTGTACTTCATGCCGATGATGCCGGAATGAGTGAAGGGGCCAATATTGCCACCGCTCATTATCTTGAAAACAGGCTGATACAGTCAGCCGCTATCATGGCCCCCTGCCCCGGTGCTAATGAATTTATTCAATGGGCCATTGATCATCCTGATGCTGATGTGGGTATGCACCTTACACACACCAGCGAATGGAAGAGTTATCGCTGGGGACCCGTCTCTGATCCGGCTGAAGTCCCGGGTTTAATTGATCCGGAAGGAATGCTGTGGCATGAAGTCCCCGATGTAGTCAGGCACGCTTCGGCCGATGAGGTTGAAAAAGAGATCAGGGCGCAGATTGATAAGGCCATCGCCATGGGCTACAAACCGAACCACATTGATACCCACATGGGAACCCTGTATGGACATCCGGCATATGTGGAGAGATTCTTTAAGGTGGCCGAAGAGTATGGGATCCCTGCCAATGCCATTGACCTCTCAGATCCACTGGTTGCAGACAAATTCAGAGAGGCAGGTTATCCAATCGATGATCATGTCATAGGAATAATAGACCGGTACACTCTGCCTAAACTGGACAACTTTACCAGTGCACCGAACGGCCGGACTTACGAGGAGAAGATTGAGAATTTCAAGACCCTGATCAAATCCCTGCCTGCCCGACTGACAGAAATCATTTTTCACCCTTCGGTGGAGAGTGAAGAACTGAAATCCATCACAAGTTCGTGGCAGCAACGGGTATGGGAAGCACGTATGTTCTCTGATCCCGATCTGATCAAATTTTTTGAAGCCGAGGGACTTATTTTTACAAACTGGATCGAGATTATGGAGCGATTTTCGGACCGGCAAGAGAACCATTCCCAATCCACTGAATGGATCTCCCTGTTCAATGGGAAGGATCTTGATGGATGGACAGTAAGGGGCACAGCAAACTGGAGTGTAAAAGATGGAATCATGATCGGGAAATCCAACGATGGAACCGGTCATATATATGTTGGGCCTGAACTCACCGATCTGGAGGTAAAAGGCATGTTCCGGCTAAGTGATCAGGGTGGCGGCGGAAACAGCGGACTCTATTTCCGGGCCAATCCGCCTGAAGATAACCCCGATGGATACCCCGTTGGGTATGAGGCACAGATCTGTCACAACCAGGAAGCCCATACAGGCTGGCTCTGGAAACCGGGAACTCCTACCGGGAAAGCAAGTGAACTGCTGACCAGGGATGACGAGTGGTTCTCCATGCTGGTAAGGGCCGAGGGCAGCCTTCTTCAGATATGGGTCAATGATCAACTGGTCATGACCTATGAAGATGAGGAGTATCAGCGTGGATTTTTCGCCATTCAATGTCATAATCCAGGCATGATCATTGAGTCAAAAGAGCTCTATTACCGCGATCTGGGCAATTAGGTAGAAATTAATTTATACGAAGTTTGATATGGTGAGAAAGAGAACTTTTATTTCAATTGTATTTATGATATTTCTGCTTCTTCAGGCTTGTTCGCAGAAAACCCATGAAGGGGAACGACCGTTGAAAGCTCCGAGAGGATTCAGGAGTGAGGGCTTTATGAAAGCAGCCTATGCCATCGGTCTGCTTAAGCTGATAGAGACTGAGCCTGCAGTTCCTGATAGTATAGAGGTCCTGAAAGATATTGTCTATAAGCAAGTGGAGAGCACCTCTCTTCAACTGGATATCTATAAGCTGAAGCGTCTGAAAAAAGCAGCACCGGTCCTCATTTTTATTCACGGAGGTGGTTGGTCCAAAGGGAAAAGATCGGATTACCTACCCTATTTACTCGATTATGCAAAAAAAGGATATGTGACTGTAACTGTCTCCTACCGGTTATCCGGAATTGCACACTTCCCTGCAGCCATGGAGGATGTGCAATCTGCCGTTCACTGGATACGGGCCCATTCCGGAGAGTATTTGATAGATCCTGAAAAAATTGCCCTGATCGGTGGATCGGCCGGAGGCCACCTGGCCATGATGGTTGCCTATGCGGATGAAAAAGAGTATGGTGAAGAGTACGCTGATAGTCCGGGCGGCAAGGTCCAGGCTGTTGTTAACCTGTACGGCCCCACTGACCTATCCACAGAATATGCCCGCAATCGTGATGAATGTCTTAACTTTCTTGGGAAAAGTTACCAGAAGAGGCCGGATCTTTACGAAGCTGCTTCGCCACGCTCTTACATCTCGACCGATGATCCGCCAACCCTTATTTTTTATGGTACCATCGACGCCCTTGTCCCGGTCAGTCAGTCCGATTCTTTACACCAGTGGCTGGACCAGGCAGGTGTTCCAAATGATTACCATAAGTTAAAGGGGTGGCCACACACCATGGATGTTTCCGTGAAGGTCAATAGATACTGTCAGCACTATATGGATGTTTTTTTTGAACAATATCTCTGAGATATTGTTGCTCTATCCTGAATATAAAACGGTTAGTATAACAGGTAAAAGAGTTAAAAAAAGAGAAGTTACCATATAAAAAAATACATTAAATTGCAGCATAAAACCAGAATCTAAATCATTTAACCATTAAACCAACACATTATGAAGAAAAAAACATTATCACTGATTAGCTTTGCGGCAATCGCCGTCCTGACGCTTACAATGTTCTCATGCGGTGAAGATCCGGTGGATGCACCAACAGTACAGGTCTTTTCCAGCGTAGATGGCTACCAGGTTGCATTTACTGCCACTGCTACCAATGCAGACACTTATGCCTGGGATTTTGGTGATGGAGAGACAAGCACTGAACAAAATCCGGTTTACATCTATGCTCAATCAGGAACCTACACGGCTACATTAACAGTAACCGGTGAAGGCGGCAGTGCCGATGCATCTGTAGAAGTAACCATTGCAGCTTCAGAACTGGAGATGCTCACCGGTGGCCCGGATATGGCCAACGGAAAAACCTGGATATTAAGTCCAACTGCATCGGAAGGTGATGGTATTTTTTACGCAGATGCTGACATGACTTTACAGGATCCCATCCCGGATGGAGTTTTAGGCATGATCGGCATAGGATCTGAGTATCAGGATGAATTCACCTTCAAGCATGACCTTGGCTACACCCATGATGTAAAAAATGACAGTGTGGTAGCTGACATTGTATTTGCCATGCTGAATGGACTTGGATTCAGGACAACACTTGAGGAT
>JAUVKN010000121.1 GCA_030596245.1 Bacteroidia bacterium
AATCAAATCCTCCTCACAGGAAAAGAGTTATTCTGGAAATTTGGATTCCGAAGGGTTACCATCGAAGAGATTTGTAAAGAGGCCGGGGTTAGTAAAATGACTTTTTACAAATTCTTCCCCAATAAAATGGAACTGGCCAAAACCATGCTGGATAATCTATTTGAGGAATCCCTTACAAAGATCAGAAAGCTTCAGGAGGAGCATGAGTCGCCCGATAAAACGCTCAGGAAAATCCTTCTGCTGAAAGCGGAAGGCTCCCGCGAAATCAGTGAGGAATTCATCAAAGACCTCTATGCAAATCCTGAAGGAGAATTGAATTCCTTCATGGAAGAAAAGACCGGCATATGGTTCGCTGAAATCATTAAGGTTTACGAAAAAGGCAAAGAAGATGGCTGGGTCAGAAAAGATCTGAATGTACCTTTCCTCATGCTCTTTACTCAAAAGATTTTAGATATAATTACTGAGGATGAGATGCTTCACTATTTTGACTCCTCACAAGAGCTGATCATGGAGATCACAAATCTGTTGGTATACGGAATTTCGACACACGAATAGCAACATGCATAAGTTCAGGACCATACTCATTCTCTGCCTGATTCAGGCTTTCACAGGAGCAAATTATGCACAGGACAGCCTGATGTTCAAGGGTCAGCTCTCCGCATGGACACTGTTCAATGGCGGATTGGACCTGCCCGCACACATGGGCGGCAGGTACATCCCTCAATTAAATTATGATCTGAAATTCAAGGAGACTCACAAGATCGATTTTGAGGCATCCGCCAACCTGAATGGAAATATTGGATTCAACCCTTTTGATACACTAATCTCTGATGGACAGTTAAAGCCCTATAGACTTTGGGGAAGGTACTCTTCCCGGCAATTTGAATTTCGTGTCGGACTGCAAAAAATAAACTTTGGATCAGCCTCCATGCTCAGACCACTCATGTGGTTCGACCAGGTTGATCCGCGCGATCCTTTAAAACTGACTGATGGAGTTTGGGGTGTATTGGGAAGGTACTACTTTCTGAACAACGCAAACATCTGGTTATGGGGACTCTATGGAAACAACGATCCCAAGGGATGGGAAATAGCCGGAACCCATAAAAGCCATCCCGAGTTTGGAGGTAGGATTCAATCACCAATTCCGGCAGGTGAAGCTGCCATATCCTACCACCACAGAATAGCTGATACCAGAGAACTTGATGGGATAGTACCGGCCTTTGCAAAAGTACAGGAGAACAGGATTGGTTTGGATGTGCGATTGGACCTTATTGTGGGCGCCTGGCTCGAAGGATCCTGGGTAAACAACAACGAAGACCTTGGCCTGTATACCAACCAGCAGATTTTCAATGCAGGTGTGGACTATACCTTTGGCATTGGAAACGGACTACTGATCGTTTATGAACAACTGCTTGCAGCCTATGATGAAAAAGCGTTTCAATTTCAAAACAGGACATCCTATTCCCTGCTGACCCTCTCCTATCCAATCGGGATTTTTGACAACATCAGCGGCATCGTATACTACGACTGGACCAACCACAATATCTATAACTTTTTTAACTGGCAAAAGCAATTCAAACATATTGTGCTATACCTGATGGCCTACTGGAATCCTGAGGATTACAGGATACCCACACAGGAAACCATACAAAACCTATATGCCGGAAGAGGCATTCAAATCATGTTTGTACTGAATCATTAAACCAAAATACAATGGAAAATTCCTCAATTATTAAGATTGAAAAGCTGATCAAACGTTTCTCTGTGGGGAAATCTGAATTTACAGCATTGAACGACCTTAGTCTCACTGTAGAGCGGGGAGAATTCCTGGGCCTGGTGGGGCCCAGCGGATCGGGCAAAACCACCCTGCTCAATATTATTGGCTCCCTGGATACCCCCTCCCAGGGGAAGGTGACCGTGATTGATCAATCAATAGCCTCCCTGAGTCATAAGCAATCTGCCAAGCTCAGGAACAGGCATATTGGATTTATCTTTCAGACCTATAATCTGTTACCGGTTTATACAGTGTATGAAAATGTGGAATTTGCATTGTTGCTGCAGAAGCTTTCGTCATCAGTAAGACATAAGTCGGTGATGGATGCCCTGGAGTGGGTGGGATTGACAGATAAAGTTAAATCCAAACCCTCCATGTTATCCGGTGGTGAATGTCAGCGTGTAGCTATTGCCCGCTCCATGGTAAAGAGGCCCGAAATTGTACTGGCAGATGAACCTACTGCAAATCTGGATTCCAAAAACTCCCATCACATCCTTCAAACCATGAAAGATCTGAATAAGGAGCTCAATACAACATTCATTTTTGCCACCCATGATGAAAAGGTGATGAAATACCTGAACAGAAAGATCTCTCTGGAGGATGGGCAGATCGTGAAGGACGAAATCATTCAGCACTCAAAAAATTGAAATCATGTTATCATTAAAACTGGCAATAAAGAATTTATTGGGTGCAGGTTTAAGAACCTGGCTCAACGTCATCGCCCTCTCCTTTGCCTTTGTCCTTATCATCTTTTATAATGGAATGATCGATGGATGGAACCGGCAAAGCAAAAGGGATACCATCGACTGGGAATCAGGCAAAGGGCAATTCTGGCATCCGGAGTATGACCGGTATGATCCATATACCATTGAGGATTCACATGCACCGCTTTCCCGGGAGATCCTGGAAGAAATTGAAAAGAAAAACCTGGCCCCGGTACTGGTGTCCCAGGCTACTGCCTACCCGCAGGGCAGGTCAATAGGAGTAACAATTTTTGGGATTGATCCGAAACAGACCATTTTAAAACTTCCCACGGCCACACTACCAGCTTCAAATGGCACCGATTATGCCATTATAGGCAAAAGCATGGCTGAATCTGCAAACCTCAGCGTGGGGGACAACCTGTTGATCAGGTGGCGCGACAAGAACGGAACATTTGATGCCCGAGAGATTCAAATTGCCTCCATCTTCAAGTGTGATGTTCCGATCGTAGATAAAGGCAAAATATATATTGCCATTGAGACCCTTCAGGAGATGCTGGGTATGGAAAATGAAGCTACCCTGCTGGTGACCGGAGAAGGATTTGAATTCCGGGAACTGAACGGATGGGTATTTAAAGACAACGATTTCCTCCTGGCAGATATGGAAAAGATCATCCAGTCGAAAAAAGTCAGTGGGTCAATCCTTCAGGCGCTCTTGCTGATCATTGCCCTGATTGCCATCTTTGACACCCAGGTATTGTCCATTTTTCGCAGGCAGAAAGAGATTGGAACTTACATCGCCTTAGGGCTCACAAGGGCACAGGTGGTGGGTATCTTTACAGTCGAAGGAGCTGCACACAGCCTTCTGGCAATATTGCTTGGCTCTGCATACGGAATCCCCCTGTTTTTATGGCTGAACAGAACAGGAATAGCGATGGGGTATGCGGAGGATATGGAATTTGACCTGCCGCTGGCCGAAGTAATTTACCCATACTATAGTATCAGGCTGATTATCATCACTGTGATTATCGTGATCATTACAGCAACTATTGTCAGTTATATGCCTGCACGTAAGATTTCAAAAATGAAACCAACTGAAGCATTAAAAGGAAAACTACAATGATACGATTTCTAATTAAAGGAATATTAAGAGACAGAAGCCGGAGCTTGCTGCCGGTGATTGTTGTCGCCCTGGGCGTGTTTCTGACTGTTTTTATGAGCGGCTTTTTTAAAGGCGTAATGACAGATATGATCGATATGAATGCGAAATTTTCATCCGGTCATGTAAAGGTAGTGACACGTGCCTATGCCGAAAACGCCGATCAGGCACCCATTGATCTGGCAATTCTTGGAGTATCTGATTTGAAAAATCAACTTCAGTCAGCATACCCCGATATGGAGTGGGTGGAGAGAATACGAACCGGAGGACTGCTGGATGTCCCGGATGAAAACGGAGAAACACGCGGACAGGGTCCAGCCGTCGGAACAGCCATAGACTTGCTCTCTCCGGAAAGCGGGGAGGTGAAAAGGATGGGAATACAAAATTCAATTGTGAAAGGAAGGTTACCGGAAAAACCTGGTGAAGCACTGATTAGTGATGATTTTGCGGAGAAATTCAGTGTGGCTGTGGGTGATGAAGTGACCCTTTTTGGCTCCACCATGAATGGGAGCATGATGTTTCACACATTTGTGGTAAGTGGAACCCTGAGATTTGGGAATTCGCTGATCGATCGTGGCGCCATCTTTATGGATCTTCAGGACGCCCAAATAGCGCTGGACATGGAGGATGCTGCATCCGAAATATTAGGGTATTATAAGCATCAGCCCTACGATGATATTGCAGCACAGTCACTGACCGAGTCATTCAATGCCAGGTATAGTGTGGAGAGCGATGAATTTTCACCTCTAATGACCCGACTGGCAGAGGATGCCGGAATGGCAGATTATCTGGCCATTGCCGAAAATATGGTGGGCCTTATGATATTCATATTTGTAATTGCGATGTCCATTGTCCTCTGGAACACCGGTCTCCTGGGGGCGCTCCGCAGATACAGTGAATTCGGGGTGCGTCTTGCGCTGGGGGAGGAGAAGAAACATATTTACAGAACCACCATTTATGAGGCCATCCTCATTGGTATCATTGGCTCTTTTGTAGGAACTTTACTGGGCGTGGCACTTTCCTACAGATTGCAAACCCATGGTTGGGATTTTTCAGAACTCACCGGCAACATTGGTATGATGATGCCTTCCGTTTTCAGGGCACAGGTGACGCCATCCATGTTTTATATCGGGTTTATTCCGGGAGTTATTGCCACTGTTCTTGGAAATGCACTGGCAGGCTTTGCCATATACAAAAGGAAAACCGCCAGGCTATTTCACGAACTTGAGGTGTGACAAATACAAATCTTAAAGAAGAGACAATGAAACGAATGAAAAAGATATTTATAACAGCCTTGATGACAACAGCCCTGGTGGGCCTTGCTGCCCAGGATGCAGATCAGATTCTGGAAACTGTCGATAAAAACATGTCATCAAAAAACAGGATTTTTGAATCAGACATGGTCATCCAAGGGCGTCGAAACAGCCGTACCATTACTTCCGTATCCTACTCAGTTGGAGATAAACAATCCTTCACCGAGTATATCTCTCCTGCTCGTGAACAGGGGACAAAGATGCTCAAACTGGAGGATAAACTATGGATCTATTCACCATCCACCGACCGCATCATTCAGATCTCCGGACATATGTTGCGTCAATCCGTGATGGGTTCCGACCTGTCGTATGAAGATATGATGGATGACCGCAAGATGACTGAAGTTTATTCGGCTACTGTCGCAGGTCATGAAGAGATTGACGGCAGGGACACTTATGTACTGGACCTGACTGCCAAAGTGGATGATGTAGCTTACCACTCCCAGAAGATCTGGGTGGATACCGAGCGCTATGTGCCGCTTAAGCAGGAGATGTTTGCTAAAAGCGGTCAGTTGCTTAAACGTACAACCCTATCGAATGTCCAAAAAATCCAGGGCCGGTGGTTCCCGATGAACATGGTGTATAAAGACATGCTGAAAGATGGAAAAGGTACGGAGTTCCGGGTTAACAGTGCAAAATTCGACCAGGATATACCTGATTACATCTTTACAAAAGCGGCGCTAAAACAGTGAATTCAGAAAAGAGCAATGCTCAGTGAGAAGAGGATGAGCAGCAAAGCTGTGCCGTAATAGAATACCGAGGCCTTAAACTTGCGTATAGGTTGAGTTGTGCGTTTGATAAATACTCTTCCCAGCTGGGTAAGGAAGAGAGCGAAGATCATCAGGGCGATGTGTTCAATGGCCCAAAATCTGAGGGATGCATCATTTTCTGTATCGGGTACATGCCACATATCCCCCTCCAGTGTGGTCCGCAGGGTAAAATAGATAATGAATCCGAGGATAAGCTGCAGGTAAAGACCAATGTTAAATATCACCGAAGTCCATTTATCCAATCTGGTATAATCCCGTTTTTTTGTCCAGCCCTCTATTGAAAGTACCAGGGTTATGATTCCTGAAAGCAGGGTTATTGTACTGATATAAATATGAATCTTAAAAACAATGGTATAAAGCATCCCTTTAGGTATTTTCCATAAAAGTAAAAAAAAAGAAGGCCGCTCTTCAGAATCTTCATCCGAGCGGCCTCCACAAATCTCTTAGCTATGGAATAAAAGTAGATCCCAATTCTGTAGACATTCTGAAGAAATCTGGTAAAATATTGACTAATATAGAAGCTTTTGATCTAACATGATGGTGCTGTGATATTTACAATTCTATTTAGAATGAGGATGAATTATCCGGAAGAAGAATCGTGAAGGTATGTAGCTGATTTTTGTAATTATAACTGATCTTAAATCCATAGTTATCGCATATCTTTTTTACAATGGATAATCCCAGTCCGAAGTTCCCGGTTTTCTTCTTATCACGTACAAATCTTTTAAACAACTCCTTCTCCCCAAAATAAAGTGGCGATCCTTCATTGCTGATCCCGAAACTTCCATTTTTTATCTCCAGGAAAATCTTCCCTGCATCCCTATTATGCACAATGGCATTCTTCAGCAAATTGGTGATCATGATATCGGCCAAACCCTGGTCCATGGTGATGGTCTGCTTCCGATCTGAATAAGTACGGACCACTGTTATTTCTCTCAGGTCAATGAGCTCCTGAAACTTCTCAAGCTGATCGTCCAACAGATCAACAAGATAAATTTTATTCCTGCCTATAAATTGCTGATTTTCGATTCGGGTGATCAAAGCAAGTGTAGTGTTAAGCCTGGAAAGATGATTGGCACTTGAATTAATGGACTGGATCAGTTGCATCTCCTCCGGGCCCAGGTTGCTGGATTGCATCAACAACTCTGTTTTGGTTTTAATCACAGCAAGGGGGGTTTGTAATTCATGGGTGGTATGATCTGTGTATTCCTGCAATTCCTTGTAATCACTTGACAACCGCATGGTCATCCGTTCAAGCACCTTCTTTAATTCTATGAACTCTTCCACATCAGGTTCACCCAGTTCCAACGGCTCTTTTACTGTATCAAATTGCTTTAGTTTGTCCAGTGTATCAAAGAAGTCCTTCCAAAGATTGGCAAATATGAACCTGTTCAGAAAGAAAATTCCGGCAAGGAAAAGGATCACCATCACAGTCATCAGCAGGGTGACCTGCTCCACAAGTTTGTCAGCGGGAGTTGTTGATTTGTACAGCTTCACAGTATAGGAACTACCACCATGATCGGCTAAAAAATGCAGATACCGGAAGGTCCTGAATTGATGGGTTCTTGTGTCGAACATCAACGTATCACCAAACTGATCTTCAAACACCAGTCCTGGTGATGCAGGCTGGATGGAGATTGAATCAAGTCCTGGCAGACCGGACAATTGTCCCCCCAGAAAATGAGGAAAAACATCGTCAACCACTTTCTGGATCCTGGTCAGCTCACGATTCAGCTCCGAGAGGCTCATATTCTTCAGTACCTGGAAGAAAATAATTCCCATGATAAAAAACAGGAACATGGATAATGTGGCAATATAGAGCGTGGTTTTGGTCAGTAGTTTCATTCCAGTGAGAATTTGTAACCAACACCGTACACGTTTTTGATATAATCAGGACTACCGGCATCGACCAATTTCCGGCGAAGATTTTTTAAATGGGTATAGACAAAATCGTACGACCCATAACCTCCTCCATACTCACCCCAGAGGTAGTCTGCAATACTCTCCTTGGTGATAACCCGGTTGCGGTTGGACATCAGGTAAAGCAACAGATCGTGCTCCTTCCTGGTAAGGTCCACCTGTTTGTCTTCCACAAAGCAAGTTCTCTCCTCCGGCATCACCCTGATCATTCCGAAAGTGAGGATCTCCTCTCCATGTGAGCGTGTTCTTCTGGCCACCGAGTGAACCCTGGCCACAAGTTCCGAAAGGTGAAAGGGTTTTACAAGGTAATCATCCGCTCCCAATTCAAGTCCCTTTACCCTCTCTTCAAGGGCATTCCGCGCTGAGATAATGATAATCCCCGAATTGCTTTGGTTCTGCTTTGCAATTTTCACCAGATTCAGTCCGTCCCCGTCGGGCAGGTTCAAATCGATCAACATACAGATGTAATCATATTTGTCAAGCGAACAAAGTCCTGCATGATAACTGGTAGCCTCTTCACATTTGAATCCTTCCATCTTCAGGTACGACACCATAGACTCCATGAGTGGTATCTCATCTTCCACAATCAATATTTGCATGAGCAGGATTTTGACGCAAAAATAGCCAAAACTCAAATAGATCCTATGGTACTCTGAAAGGTATGTGATTCACTCTTAAATTTATCCACATTCCCCTGGAGTGCTTCTATCTCTGATCTTAGCTGGGGCAGGATATCGGAAAGCGCCTGGATATCTGCCTCCAGGGTGGTAATTTCACTTTTAAAAGTCTCAGTTTTTGCCTCATCGGTCTCTTTGAATATTTTTTTGTTAAGGTTTTCAATTTTTTTGTTCAAGCTATTGATTTTGTTCTCATTCTGGCTTGTCTGCTTCTCGCGTGATTTGATCTCCTTTTCCAGTGTTGTGATCCTCCGGGCATATGATTGCTCATAATGGTAAGACATGAATTCCTTAGCATAGTTTCGCAAATTATTCATTTCAACTGCCCACTCTTTGCTGTTGACCGAGATATCATATCCCAGCTGAAAAATCATGGCTACTGCATAGTAATTCTCCGTGTTAAAACCGTAGCCGATCAGGTCCCCTCTCTTGGTGGCAATGGTGGGGATGGATACTTTTTCGGCGATAACCAGGTTCTCTCCCCCATTCTTCATTTTAACACCGCTTCGGTCCTTGCTATACTTTTTCAAATCATCAAGTGCCTCCTCAAGGTCACGGGCCACCGGAAATACCCATGCCGAAGATCTGCCATCCTTAAGATTAATCTCCTGCTCCTGCAGGAAAAGGTGAATCTGCGCATCAACCGATCCTGCCAGCATGATCATCGCGATGATTGTGGTGTAAAGGTTCTTCATGATATTGGGATTTTTCTGGTTTAACCTTCTAAACTTAAAGCATATAAGATACTAAATTCCATTCACAACAAAAAATGGCTATTTTTAAATGTTAAACCAAATGTTCCAGTCATGAAACGCAGAATTCTGATCCTTTCATTAAGTATACTCAGTCTCGCCATACTCGCCCAGGTGAAAGCTCCTGTGATGACCGGGGAAGAGAAGCTGAAAATGTATGAATCTCACGAACAGATGCGTGAAAGCTCAACCTTCAATGAGCTGCACTGGCAATTCATTGGTCCCACCAACATCAGTGGGAGAGCAACAGACATAGAGGCTGTGGGACCAAAGGGCCGGAACTATACCATTTGGGTGGCCACTGCATCAGGCGGTGTCTGGAAAAGCATCAACGAAGGTGTTACCTTCGATCCCGTATTCGAACACCAGGGAACTTCCACCATCGGCGGTCTTGCCATCACTCCGTCCAATCCTGATATTGTTTGGGTAGGCTCAGGAGAAGCCAACATTTTCAGGTCCTCCAACCCGGGATGCGGAGTATGGAAAACCACAGATGGAGGAAAGAGCTGGACACATATGGGTCTTGAAGAGAGCTTTACCATTTCAAGGATCCTGGTCCATCCTGAAAATCCAGATGTGGTTTATGTGGCCGCATCGGGTCATGAATGGACAGAAAACAGGAAGCGGGGCCTTTATAAAACTACCGATGGCGGCGACAGCTGGGAGAAGATCCTTTATAAGGGAGCTGAAAGTGGTGTAAATGACATGGTGATGGACCCCCGTGATCCTGATATAATGTATGCCACCACCTGGCAACGCACCCGCCTGAAGTGGCACGACCCCAGAACCTACGAGAATCATAAGAACAACGGAGTCTGGAAAACCACAGATGGGGGTAAAAGCTGGGAAAGGCTTGCAAAAGGATTACCCTCCTCAAAACATATGGGCCGAACCGGTATTGATGTGGCCCGATCCAATCCTGATGTAGTATACGCCTTCGTGGATGATTATGAGATCGCATTCAAGGCAGAGGAGGGCGAACTGGATGCTTACCAACGTCCAAAAAAAGATGTGATCAAAGGTGCCACCCTCTACCGTTCTAACGATGCAGGCGAATCATGGCAACAGGTGAGTGGTCTGACCGAAGAGACCAGGAAATATATGTCAGGTCACTCAGGTACTTACGGTTGGGTATTCGGACAAATGCGGGTGGATCCCAACGACGAAAACAGGGTCTATACCCTGGGACTCTGGATCAATGTCTCCACCGACGGAGGCGCCAATTTAGAGCCCATCAGAAGGAAGATACATGCTGACCAGCACGGCATGTGGATCGATCCGGATAACTCCAACTATATACTGGCAGCTCATGATGGAGGGATCAGTGTTTCATACGATATGGGCGAAAACTGGCGCAGCTTCATCAAAGAACTTCCTCTGGCCCAATTTTATAATGTAGAGTATGATATGAATGAACCCTTCAGGGTCTATGGCTCCATCCAGGACCATCACAGTTTTCACAGCCAGGTAGATCTTTCAGGAGGACGGGATAAGGTACAGGCTACCGAATGGGAGTATACCCTGGGTGCCGAGGGAAGCACCCATGTGGTTGATCCCAGGGATAACA
>JAUVKN010000109.1 GCA_030596245.1 Bacteroidia bacterium
TCAAAAGCTGCTGACATTACCGTAATCAATACATGTACAGTAACCAACCAGAGTGATCAGAAATCGAGAAACAGCATCAACCAGGCTGCCAGGAAAAACGAAGGGGGCCTGGTGGTGGTTACCGGCTGTATGGCCAACAACTATAAAGCACAACTAGAGGCCAATAACAAGATCACCTATGTGGTGGATAACGAACGAAAAAGCCAGATTGTATCTCTGATCGATTCGCACTTCAAAGGAGAGGTGGTCCACCCCCAGTCGATCAGCGGAGATGTATTCGGTTTTGAAGCAGTGGATCAGAGTTTGCATACCAGGACCTCCATCAAAGTTCAGGATGGATGTGATAACTTTTGTACTTATTGCATTGTTCCCTCTGTGCGCGGCAGGGCAGTGAGTCGTCCGCTTAACGAGATCCTGGAAAATGTGAAGCGGGTGATTGACAACGGATTCAGGGAGATTGTGATCACCGGGGTGAACATTGGACGGTATGCATATGAGAAATACAACATTGAAAAAGCCATAGAGAAAATCGTTGAACTGCCTGGCGATTTCCGGGTACGCATCTCTTCCCTGGAACCCGACGGTTTTGGCCCTGAATTTCACAGCCTCTTCCAACACCCCAAAATGGCTCCGCATCTTCACCTGTGCATACAGAGCGGATCCGATCCCATCCTGCTGAAAATGCGAAGGATGTATACCACACGCTCTTTCATGGAGATCGTGGAGAGGTTCAGGAAGCATATGCCTGATTTCAATTTCACCACCGATATAATTGTGGGCTTCCCCGGGGAAACAGATGAAGATTTTCACCGAACTACCAGAATTGTACGGGAAGCTCGTTTCACTCATATTCACACATTCAGGTATTCGAGAAGAGAAGGAACCCGGGCCGACAGGATGGAGGATCAGACAGAGGAGAGGATTAAAACCGAAAGAAGTGAAGTGATTCGCAAAATTTCGGAAGAGAACAGGATCCAATATATGAATTCGATGACCGGTAAGGAGCAGCTGGTTCTCATTGAGAAGGTAGACCGGAAAGGTATGGCCCATGGTTATGGAGAGCATTATCTGCCGGTCTCTTTCCCTACGGTCGATCCTGCCAAAAACAGGTTCCAGCAAGTGATACTCCATAAGGTGGATGCAACAGATCCCCCGGCAATGACAGGTTCAATTGTTTAATGTGAGATATTAATCAGAGCTTCAAGCCGTAATAGAGGTGATCTGCCAACTGATTTTCAATGGATGCAATGCCGGGCATGGAGCCCCACTGCGAAAATCCAAATTTTTCAAGGAGTGCAATACTGGCAGGGTTTCTACTCAGCAGGATGGCAATTAGTACACTGAACCCAAATTGAGGAGATACTGTGATGGCATATTCCAGCAGCATACTACCCATCCCTTTGCCCTGCTCCTGCTCATCCACATAATAGCTCACTTCGGCTACATGAGCAAGCGCCTGCCGGCCCGATCGATAGGGCCCCAGTGAAACCCAACCAGAAACGCGTTCGCTTTTCACCACCACAAAGACCGGAAAGCGATCCGGGTCATGTGTTGCAAACCACGCTTCTCGCTTCTTCAGGCCGACGGGTGAGAGATGGGCCGTACAGAATCTCTGACTGACTGCCTGGTTATAGATCTCATTGATGACTGGAAGATCCTCTCTGCATGCAAGACGTATATCCATACCCAAAGTTAAAAATCTTATGTTTTGTTCCAGCAGATTAAACTTTTCCCATTATATATTGTCAAATGTTCTAACTTTGCACGATTTTTTGACTTTAATAACAGAAAATGAGAAAAATAGACAGGAGGATAGTCATTGTTGTGAGTGTGATCTTTATTCTTGGTCTGGCTTATGGCTTGATGAAATTCTTAATTGCCCAGAAGGAACCACCCCCCGTTCGCCGATCCATCGAAGCACGGAGGTATGTGAAGGTGGAGCCGGTGAACTACAATACCCTCAAGTCATCCGTTTCGGCTCCGGGAAGATTGGCCTCCGTAGCTGAAGTTGATATCGTTGCCGAGGCCTCGGGAAAGATAGAAGCCGGCAAAATTGTATTGAAAAAAGGATCCTGTTTTTCAAAAGGGGATGTGCTATTTGTAGTTTACTCCGATGAGGCACGTCTGTCATTGAAAGCCCGAAAGAGCCAGTATCAGAATACACTCGCCAGTATACTTCCAGACCTGGCCATTGATTTCCCTGAACATGAAGAGGGATTTCACAGGTTTTTCTCCTCCATATCCATAGATAAATCCCTGCCGCCCCTCCCACAGGTGGAGGATGACAAACTGAAGATCTTCCTGGCCAGCAGGAATGTGATCAGCGAATACTACAGCATACAGCGGGACGAATTGCAGTTAAAGAGGCATACTGTAAAAGCACCTTTTAACGGTACTTACAAAGAGGTATATATGGAATTGGGGGCTTATACCAATACCGGCGGCCGGGTGGCAAGGGCCATCAGGACCGACGAATTGGAACTTGAAGTCCCCCTGGCCCGTGTAGATGCAGCCTGGGTGAATATCGGTGATCCTGTAACTGTCACTGCTGAAAACGGTTCCTTCACATGGGACGGCCATGTGATCCGCAAGAGCAAATTCATTGATGAAAACACCCAGTCCCAGGAGATCTATATCCGAATATCCAACAACAACCGACAGCCACTGATGGCAGGTGAATATCTGGTGGCTACTTTTCCTGTCAGGCCCATTGAAAATGTAATGGAGATTCCAAGGAATTCAGTGTTCAACTCCAATGAAGTATTTCAGGTCCGGGAAGGCCGCCTGATTAAGAAAGAGATCAACGTGATCAAGATCAATGAACGCACCCTTATATTCAATGGCCTCCAGGAGGGAGATACGCTGGTGGTACAGCAGTTGATCAATGTTTCTGAAGGCACGCTTGTTCAGGTGGATAAAGTAGGCTCCGGTCAGAGACAAGGAACACCCGGTCAGAAACCCGGAACACCTGGTCAAAGACCCGGAAATCCAGAAAAGAAGAAGCAGGAAACTCCTGATAAAAGTGAGGAGAATGCCAAACGCAAACCAGCTGAAAGATCATGAGGAAGATTGTTGAACGATTCGTAGAGTACCCTGTCTACGCAAACCTGATCATTGCGGTGGTAATTCTTGCCGGGGGGCTCAGTCTCACCTCTATAAAAAAATCATTTTTCCCTGAAACAGAAAGCAGGTTTCTGTCTGTTTCTGTATTTTATCCTGGCGCTTCCCCGGTAGAGATGGAAGAGGGAGTTACCACCAGGATTGAGGAGGCAATACGAGGCCTTATCGGCATCAAAGAGATTACTTCCACTTCGGTTGAAAACAGAAGTACAGTATCTATTGAAACCACCGGAGAATATCCCATCAATGAAATACTGCAGGAGGTAAAAAATGCAGTGGACGGGATCTCTTCCCTGCCATCAGCTGCAGAACGTCCCATTGTTTCCAAGAGACGCAGTCGTGCGGGGGCGCTTCGACTGGAACTTGTTCCGGTAGACGGACACGAGATGGACCTGATGACCCTGAAAGAACATGCGCAACGCATTGAAGAGGATTTCTTTAACTCGGGGGTGATGAGCCAAATCTCGCTATCCGGTTACCCCCAACCCGAAATTTCGGTGGAGATAAAAGAGGAAGAGTTGCTCAGGTACAACATTACATTCGATAACATTGTCAGGGCCATCCAGAACAACAACCAGGATGTGTCTGGAGGTGAAATTAAATCTGAGGAGGAGGAGTTCCTGATCAGGTTACGTTCCAGGAGTGCCGATCCCAATAAGATCGGAAATATCATTTTGCGCGGAGAACCCGACGGAGGATTCCTTTATATCAGGGATGTGGCAGAAGTGAAGATAAAGTTCGCTGATTCGCCCAACAAGCAATGGACCAATGGAAAACCATCTGTATCCATCAATGTTGAGAAGCTTCCCGAAGAGGATCTGGACGAAATTACCGAATTTGCCAACCAGTACATTGAAGAATTCAATCAGAGAAACCAGGGTGTGGAGATCATTGTTTCCCGGGCCTACCTGGATATCCTTAAAAGCAGGCTGGACCTGCTCACAAGAAATGGAATGCTGGGATTGGTACTGGTAATTATCGCCCTTTCCATGTTTCTGAGTTTCAGACTCTCTCTCTGGGTTTCCTGGGGTATTCCTTTCAGTTTTCTGGCCATGTTTGTGGCTGCCCACTTCCTCAGTGTAACCATCAACCTCCAATCCCTTTTCGGTATGATCCTGGTGATCGGGATCCTGGTGGACGACGGGATCGTAATTGCAGAAAACATTTACCTCCATTTTGAGCGTGGCAAGACTCCCATGCATGCCGCTGTAGACGGAACCATGGAGGTTGCCCCGGCGGTGCTTACATCTGTAGCCACTACCATCGTGGCCTTCGCTCCACTACTGTTCATGTCAGGGACAAGGATGGAAATGATGATTCAAGTGGCCATTGTCGTCATTGCTTCCCTCTTCTTTTCTCTATTTGAAGCTTTCCTTGTCCTGCCTGCACACCTGGGTAGCGAAAAAGTATTAAACCGCAAAAGCCAGCAAGCCAAGAAAAAAGGGATCAGGAAATACTTCGAAGGATTTATTATCTGGTTGCGCGACCGGATCTATCACTATTTTCTCAACTGGCTGGTTAAATGGAGGTATATCGCTTTAAGTTTCCCCATTGCCCTGTTCCTTATTACCATGGGACTTTTTATGGGCGGACACATCAGGAATACCTTTTTCCCCATGGTAGACTTTGATAGTTTTTCATTGAATGTGGCCTTTACACCGGGCGACGGAGAGAAGCAAACCCTGGAATTCCTTGATAAGTTTGAAAAGGCCATCTGGGATGTAAACGACGACATTGTAAAGGAGCTGGGGTTGGATGCAGATATCATTGAGCGAACCAGCAAACAGCTGGGCAGTGCATTCAGCGGTCAGGAAAGGGGAGCCCATGCAGGCGCCATCAATGTCTATCCTGTGGATCTCGAAGGATATCCACTGTCGGGAAGAGATATTTCAACCCTTGTCAACCAGAAGATTGGACGGGTTCCTGAAGCCAGAAAATTTACAGTGGCGGGTCGCAATCGGTGGGGTTCTCCGGTATCGATTGGATTAATGTCCAAGAACCTTGATGAACTTGAGGAGGCCAAAGAGTATCTGCTGGACCGGCTCGACGAAATGCCCCAGTTGAAAGATGTGAATGAAAACATCGCACTGGGAAAACAGGAGATCCGGCTTGACCTGAAACCAAGGGCCTATTTCCTTGGACTGGACGAAAGCACCATAGCACGCCAGGTGAGGCAAGGCTTTTACGGAGCGCAGGCACAGCGCCTGCAGGTGGGAAGGGATGAACTTCGGGTCTGGGTTCGTTATCCCAAATCGGACCGGACTACCCTGGGCCAGATGGAAAATATGAAAATAAAAACCCCGGAAGGTGAATACCCGCTATCTGAGCTCGCTGACTATCATATGGAAAGAGGTCCTGTGGCCATCAATCGTTTCAATGGTTCAAGGGAAATCAGGGTAGAAGCTGAAACTGTAGATCCACTGGCATCTGTTCCGGAGATCCTGGATCAGATCGACCACGAGATCATGCCTGAATTGAAATCTCAATTTTCCGGATTACGATACATGTACCAGGGTCAGCAGAAATACAGCAATGAAGCCCTGGGCAAGGCCCGCCAGTACTATTTGATTGCGTTTGCCATTATCTTTATGATACTGGTACTACATTTCAGAAGCGTTCCCAAGGCCTTTATCATCATAATGATGATTCCCGTGTCGCTGCTCGGTGTTGCCTGGGGACACGGCCTGCACGGACAGCCGCTTTCCATCATGAGTTTGTGGGGTGCGGTGGCACTTACAGGAGTGATCATCAATGATGCCATTGTATTTTTTGCCAAATATGACGGATTATTGATTGAGGGAAAAACGGTGCCGGAGGCGGTCAAGGAGGCAGGTAAAATCAGACTAAGACCGATCATACTAACATCTCTTACTACCTCCATCGGGCTATTTCCCATGTTGTTCGAGAAAAGCGTACAGGCCCAATTCCTTATCCCCATGGCCATTAGCCTGGCATACGGTGTCGCTCTTGGTACAATTTTCATACTTATTTTCTTTCCGGTATTGATCATGCTGCTGAATGACGCAAGGGTTTATGTGCGTTACCTGTGGACCGGAATAAAACCCACCCGGGAAGAGGTGGAAACTGCCATTATCCAGAACGAACGAAAGCTCAAATTTGAGCGGAACAGGATAACAGAAAACAGTGCTGCAGACAATTAATAACTGACAAATGATCCGACTGAAGAATCTTACATATATAGTGGCCTGTTTCTTTGCTTTGGCTACAGCACACGGACAGGGGGACAACCTGTCGCTTTCACTGGCGCTGGATAAAGCCCTGGAAAACAACTATGGATTAATCATCTCAAGGGCTGATCAGCAAATAGCTGAAATCAATAACGATTGGGGCAACGCCGGGCGTTATCCCACCATTGGCTTTGATGCATCTGATAACAACAGCTATGACCTTTCCAACAGCACCTATACCAACAGGCTTTCCGCAGCTGTCGGTTTAAACTGGACCCTGTTCGATGGGTTCAGGGTAAGTGTTACCAAATCAAAACTGGAAAACCTGGAAGAGCTCTCTTCCGGAAGAGTTGCAGTTCTGATTGAAACCACCATAGAAAATATCATGCTGGGCTATTACAATGTATTGTTGCAGCAGGAACAGCTCCAGGTATTGAAAACGGTCATGGAGTTGTCCATGGACCGTTATCAGTATGAACTCAAACGTCAGTCGCTTGGTGGTTCTGTTACCTACAATGTACTCCAGGCACAGAATGTTTACCTGACCGACAAAGCCAATTTTATGAGCCAGGAGGTGGTGATTAGAAATTCCATCCGCAACCTGAACTTCATGATGGGAGATGACCCGGCGAAAACCTGGAATTTTGATGAACCTTTTGCTGCTGAAACGACCAGCTATATCCTGCAGGATCTGCTCTCCAAAATGAAATCCAGCAATCAGACACTTAAAAACCAGTATACAAATCTATTGCTGCAACAGAATGAGACCTCACTGAGGGAAGCCTCCTATTACCCAACACTGTCATTGGGTGCCGGGATGGATTACAGCCACACCTGGATGCAAAATTCCGGTGAACCAACTATCGGGACACAGGCCATGAGTCCCTATGGCAACATTCGTCTTTCATATGACATATACAGTGCCGGTGTCAGGAAAAGGTCCGTGGAAGTGGCCCGGATCAATGAAGAGGTGGCACAGGTTGAGATCAGTCAGATGGAACATGCCCTGACCAATGAGCTTTTCAACCTGTTTGATTATTACGAGGTGCGTGTGGAGCTACTCAATGTGGCTGATGAAAATCTTGAAGCAGCTCAGTTGAACCTCTCCATCTCAGAGGAGAAGTACAGGTCTGGTGTTATCAACTCCTTTAATTACAGGGATGTCCAACTCATCTACCTGAATGCTGCACTCAGGCGACTGCGAGCCATCTACAACCTGATTGATTCCAAGACTCAGCTCACCCGGATCACTGGTGGTTTCCTGGGTTCTCCAGAGTAATAAATCCTGCCGATACTCTGAAATATGAGTAGGGGTTGACATGGTACTGTTTGTGTTATAACTTGCATCTATTAGAACCCAAAAAAATCTGGATTATGTGTAAGTCTAAATCCTTTCTATTTCCCCTGTTAATTGCTTTTATATGGAGCTTGAATGGGTGTAATGGTGATTCATCCTTTTCATATCATGTTATTCATATTGAAGGCGTTACATGGGCCTGCAACATCTCTACTTCTTATGCTACTTTTGGTTCGACCATTGAATCCGGGGAATCGGGGAAGGTGAGTCTTCCCGTCTCGGATGGGGACCTGCTCTATCTGTTCAATGAAGATGATTTTGAATTATACCACCGTTACAGGGTGGAAGACGGGAACAGCCTGGTTATCACCTTTGATACAGTAAACACAAATTCAGCCCATATCAATGGCTCCCTGGCATTTCTGCAGATATCCGGGGAACCCTCTTCCTGGGAAAGTTTCAAAGGGCTCTCCTCCACTGAAGTGAGCCAGCTTTCCTCTTTGTATATCCAGGACGGTTTAACAGAAGAGATCCTGGATGCTCTTAGGGTGCACGAATCATCACTTCATGGAACAGGAGTGGTGTTGGAAAACACTGCTAAGGGTGATGCATTAAAGAATCTGTTATCCATATGCAGACCTGATTGGTTATGCATTGAAGGTGGGATTGATCTCTCCGGAGCCAACCATGAAAAATTCCTGGCTGACCTGGAATTGCTTTGGATTTCTGAAGATATCCAGGCTGTTTCGAACATAATAAATTGCTGTACGAATCTGGAGGCACTGATTATAACAGAATGGGAACCATCCAGTGGAGAGCTTGTCACGCTTGATGGACTAAAAAATCTCCACTCCCTAACCCTTGCCGAATGCAGCATAACAGACCTTTCGAATCTGGAGTTTCCAGCCTCCCTCACACGTTTGCATCTGATAGACTGTGATACACTAACCAACATCGATGGATTGGACCAGATCTCAAACCTGGAGAGCTTGAGTCTTACCGGAAGTGACCAGGTAGAATCGCTGGAGGTTGTCAACAACCTTGAATCGCTAAAGTGGATATCATTTCCTGGAAATACAACACAGGGGGCTTTCAACTCCATCCTGACCAACCAGGAGTCGCTGGAAGTGGTAGAAATAAATCAGTGTCCACTGATTTCAAACATTTCTCTTTTAGAGGATCAGGCAAATCTGAAGGCTTTGATCTTCAACGCCGAAGAGTATGATATAGAGCAACTGGCTGGTCTTGATCAGTTGGAATTGATCATACTAAGTTGTGCTTTATTTGAAGATTCTCCTGAAATGATCTCCCATCTTAGAACACAATTGCCTCATACCGAAATTGTTCCGGGAAGCGGGCTCTGCCTGGGATCGGGATGGTTGTTGTTGCTGTTACCGCTGGTATTATTCTCACGTTTCGTGGTCAGGAAAAGATCGCAACCATAAGCCTACCGTTGACAGGTTTGAGAACAATCGGGCGGATAAGAGAAAATCCCGGCAACATAAGGGATGTATCGGTGGTTGTAACAGGAATTCTTTTATTTGCCCTCTTTATTCATGATCCGTGGCCCAGACGTATCATCTCTTTTGCAGCGTTGACCGGTTCTGCACTGATGCTCGGATATTCCATTAAAAATGACTCTATTCTTCAAGCTTTCGGGCTAACCCCTCTTTCCCGCAAGATCCTTATCTTTTCAATCCCTGCACTTCTTCTCGGAGTTGGTTTTGCATGGCTGACCCGATCTACATTTGATTTGTCACCCCTACCACCATCCGTTTCCCGCTTTGTGTTTATTGCCCCACTGATCGGGGCCACTGAAGAGCTAATATTCCGGGGATATATCCAGGGACATTTACGGCCCATTGGCCGGATCTTTTCTATTGTATATGCATCTACGGTCCACACCTGCTACAAATTGCTGGTCATTCTCTCCCTCTCTCTGCCCCTTCAATTTGATCTCTTTTTCCTGGTAATCTGGACTTTTATCGGAGGAGTGGCATTCGGGGCCTTGCGTGAAGGGGCACGAAATTCTATTCCACCTATCATTGCCCATGCTATATTTGATATTTTAGTTTACGGAGGTTATGCCCTGGCTCCTTTATGGGTTTGGAGTTAAATATTATATTTACGCTCATGAAACGATCATATATTTACCTGGTACTCTATTTTACATTGTTGGTGATTCACAGCTGTAAACCGGACGCCGTTGATTTCATTATGACTGTAAAGGGCCCTATTGCCCCCTCCGAAATGGGCACAACGTTGGTACATGAACATCTGTTGGTGGATTTTATTGGCGCCGACAGTACAGGTTATCACAGGTGGGATAAAGATGAGGTTGTGGAAATTGTTACTCCCTACCTCACAGAAATTCAAAATTTGAAGGTAAATACGTTGATAGAGTGTACACCGGCATATGTGGGACGAGATCCACTATTGCTGCAAAAGCTTTCCGAAAAAACAGGGTTGCACCTGATCACCAACACCGGATATTACGGTGCCGGTAACAACAGATTTCTTCCGCAAGCTTTTTATGAAATGTCTGCCAAAGAATTAGCTGCCTTATGGATAGAAGAGTATGAAAATGGTATTGAGGGAAGTGGTGTGAGACCTGGATTTATAAAAATTGCGGTGAATGACAATGACACCCTATCAAAGGAACATGTAAAAATCATCACTGCAGCAGCTCTTACCCACATGCAGACAGGGCTGGTGATCGCATCCCATACCGGACCTGATAAACCGGCCTTTGAACAGATAAAGGTGCTTCAATCCTATGGCATCGATCCTTCCACCTTCATCTGGGTACACGCCCAGCGGGGTACCCTCGAAGGCAATTTTCGGGCTGCCCGTGCTGGCACATGGATTTCACTTGACAATGTGAATCTGCAACGGGAATCCGGATCAAATTTCAGCATGGAATGGTATGCAGACAGGATCGTTGCATTGAAAGAGGAAAATCTGTTACACCGTGTACTAATCTCTCACGATGCCGGATGGTATTCTCCCGGCGAAGAGAGTGGGGGAAACTTCAGGGGCTTCACCGCTATTTTTACAAACCTGATACCGATCCTCGAAGAACATGGCTTATCACTGGAGGAGTTGAACCAATTGCTTGTCATCAATCCCCGTGAAGCTTTTACCATCAGGGTACCGGCTTAGCTGTGGCTTTGGCAGGTGCTATATGGGACACACAATAGATCACGCTTTCAATTTCATCACTCAGATTAATATTGTTCACAATAATATCATCGGGTACTTTTAAGATCACCGGAGCGAAATTGATGATGCCCTCTATCCCAAATTCCAACAACTGATCGCATACCGATTGGGCTGCAATATCCGGTACTGCAATAATGGCTGTCCTCACGTTAAACCGCTTTATCACCTCTCCCATTCTGTCCATGGTATATACCGGAATTTCGGACCTGATGCGTTGTTTTGAAGGATCAATATCAAAGGCAGCGACAATATTGATCTTTCGTTGGATAAATTTTCCGTAATTTGAAAGGGATGATCCAATGTTGCCCCTGCCCATCAAAATGATATTTTGTCTGCCGCCCCGATAAAAGATTTTTTCCATTTCGCTGATCAGTTCATCCACACTGTATCCTCCCCTCTGATTGCCTTTGATCTGATACTCCGAAAAGTCTTTCCTGACCTGTTCTGCGGTCACCCCGGTCTCTCTCCCCAATGTATAAGAAAACACCCTCTTCACCCCGAGGGCCTGTAATCTGAGGAGGCTGCCCCGGTATAGAAGGAACCTTCGAAGGCT
>JAUVKN010000207.1 GCA_030596245.1 Bacteroidia bacterium
GATGATCAGTTTCGTTGAGATCTTTCATGTTACATATGTATTGTTTGTGTTCCTGGTGATCTGGTTTTTTGTTGGACTTGCGCTTTACCGTAGCTATCTGAGGATGCTGAAAGTTACACTTGAGTCAGACCGTATTAAGGATACTGTGGATCTGAGCCTTGAGGAGATGGTCAGGTTGGATATGCAGCAGACCGCTTTTCCCATGGAATTGTTGGAGTTCAATCCTTACTACTTTCATTATACCTCCAGAGACAAATTGCTCGCCCTGGTGAACCATCCAAATGCAAGTGTGCGTGGCCTTATCTGGGACCATCTGCTAAACTCGTCACCCGGGTTACCAGCACTAACCATCAGTCAGTTGCTTGTAAGAGAAAAAGAGCCGCATATCAAAGTGAGGATCAGGTTACTGGGTCAGCGAAAATTGAGATCGAGGCTCGGATTGCAGGAAGCGTTCATCAGGGAGCGGCTGGACAGGTTTACAGAGGATAAGTCTGAACATGAAGATGCCATAGATGAGGCTTTTCATTCAGGAGTGAGGAATGAAATTTATGCTGCCCTGTATCATGTGGCTGAGGCGCAGGACCGGACATTTCTTCCTGATGTGATCTCCCTTTTTAGGGACAAAGATCCAAACGTCCAAAGTGTGGCAATTTCAACCGCCGGATTGATCGATACCGGTGGGAATGGCATTAAACTCATTGATTTTCTGGATCATCCACAGTTATATGCAACTGCCTGGTCAGCTCTGGTTAAACAGGAGGAGCGGGTTCTTGAGGAGTTGGAAACAGCATTCTATAAGCCGGATGCTGACATCAAATTGCAAAAGCGAATTGTTTCGGTGATCTCCGCAATAGGGAGTGACCGGTCGGTTAAATTACTGCTTGATAAACTGGATTACCACCACCGGGAAGTGTTCCATTCAGTGGTTAGAGGTTTGTATGAGAATAAATTCCACGCCTCTGAAATCCAGGTGGTACTCATTCAAAATGCCATACTCAGGATGGTTCATACGGGGACGTGGAACATGGCTGCCAGAATCTCTGTCAGGACCGATGATCCGGGAGGTAGCCTTGCCAGGGCCATCGACCATGAAATATGGGATGTGAATGAAGTGATCCTAATGTTGATGGCCATGATCTATGACCGGCGGTCGGTCCGTCGCATCAGGCTAAGCCTGCTTGACAGGCAATCTGATGACAGAGCAATGGCCATTGAGTTGCTGGATCTTCTCTTAAGTGAGCCTTTGAAGACTGTCCTTATCTCATATTTTCAGGATGTTGCTGTAAGGGAGAAGATAGACAAACTGAAAGAGCTTTACCCCATTGATATTTTTCCATTGGAAGTGTTGCTAAAAAGGATCCTGAACCGCGATGGCACCCAGATGGGCGATTTTATCAGGATCTGTGTATTGGAAAGAATGGGAAATGTGGACCGTTTTTTTGATGAACAGCAGATAATTGCACAGGGATTTCATCCAAATCCCAAAATTCGTGAAACCGCAGCGCAAATATTGCGTAAACATGATCCAGAGCGGTACCATATGGTCACGGAACGTTTGGATTTTTCAGACAACAGTTTTCCCGATCATGAGGATGCAGCCAGGTGGTATGTGGATACCACCATGGAGCTTGCCGCCTGGAAGTTATTTTTGAACGTGGGAATAAATGCCCTGTTTAAGCTGGTTTCGGGACTACAACCATACTCCGGGGATCTACTTGCCAAGGGGGATTATGTGGTCCTGGCAAGATCAGCTGCAGCAGAGGAATTTACTCCTCTTTCATCGGGAATTGCAATTATTGCGGTACACCAGCCTGAAATTTTGGAGCAAATTCGTTATCTTGGTACTATCGGAACGTGCGAGGCGTACTTGATTGAAAGGGGAGAATTCGTTGAACTACTGTTCGATGACAGGAGTTTATTGCACGTTTTTTGTACTTTCTTAAACCAAACCACTAAAAATTTGGTTTAAGAACTATTGTTGTAGATAATGAATTGAAATATGAGCGAAGCCTCAATGATTAAAACCGGGGTTCTGCAAAGAAATCCTTTTCCGGGCATCAGACCATTTACCTCTGCTGAGGATAAATTTTTCTTTGGCAGGGAGGGTGCTGTGATGGAGGTGCTTGATACCCTCCTTACCAACAGGTTTGTTGCCCTTGTGGGCGCTTCTGGCAGTGGGAAAACTTCCCTGATCCAGTCGGGCATCATCCCTGAACTGATCACTGACGAAAAGCAGGAGTGGGTTCCTGTTTCCATCCGGCCTGGTCCCAAACCTGTAGAGAGTCTTATCCGCGGATTCCAGAAGGTATTTCCAAAAAAGATAACGGAATCTGATGTACAGTCGTTCCTTTCGGGTTCACAGAGTCTGGGAGACTTGATCAATGAAAAAGGTCTGGGTAGTCACAACTACTACCTGGTTGTGGATCAGTTTGAAGAGCTGTTCAGGAGTGGCCCATCGGTCAAGAAAAAGAAAAAAAATGGCAGAACTCCGGAAACTATACGGTTTGTGGATCTCCTTATTAAGGCTGTTTCTGAGGAGAGGCCTGGTATATTTGTTATGTTGTCCATTCGTTCGGATTATATTGATGCATGTTCCATGTATCGTTCCCTTACCGAACAAATGAATAAAAGTAAATTCTTACTTCCCCAGATGACACGGGAAGCATTATCAAGAGCCATCATGGGACCGATCCGGCTGGCTGGAGCGACCGTTGAATCAGGATTTGAAGAGTACCTTCTCGATGATCTGGAGGATGTTGATTCGCAGCTTCCTATGCTTCAACATGCCCTGATGCGTACATGGGACTATTGGACCCAGCAGGGAAATATTGATCAACCCATTTCCATCAGTGATTACCAGGCAATCGGCACCATCAGGAACGCTTTGAGTGACCATTTGGATGAGGCCTACGAGGAGCTGGACCAGCATCAGAAGTCGATCTGTGAACGGTTGTTCAAAACTATCACTTACAAAAGTGAACAGCATGAAGGATTCCGTCGCCAGGCTTCTCTTGGAAACATTGCGAGAATTGCACAATGCAATGTGGATGATGTGGCAGATGTTGTGGAGGTATTCAGAAAACCAGGCCGTGCTTTTATATCTCCCCATACAACAGTGTCACTTACATCGGATAGCCTGATTGAGCTGTCGCATGAATCCCTGATTGGGATCTGGGACAGGTTGCAGGAATGGGTGGATGAAGAGTCTGACTCAATCAATATGTACCTCAGGTTATCTGAGGCATCTGCACTTTACCAGCAGGGCAGAACAGAATTATGGAAACCTCCGGAGCTTCAGATTGCACTGAACTGGAGGGATTCACAGAATCCTACTCCTGCCTGGGGTGTTCAATATAATCCTGCTTTTGAACGGGCCATGGTATTTTTGACCACCAGTGAGGAAGAGTACATGTGGGATGAGGAGCGCAAGGTCATTCATCAGCGAAGAAGGTTGATCCTGAACCGATCCATTGCAGTTTTCATGGGGGTGCTGGTAGTTGTGCTGGCATCTGTCTTTTTCGTTACCAGAAACAGGCCGCCCAAAACAGAGCAACCTGAACAAATGGCGGCGCAGGACTATACGTACATTCCAGAGACCAGACCATCGACTCCGGATTTTACGGAGGAGGTAGAACTTGATCCAGTTGAGGAAGTTATTGAGGAGTCTTATCCCATATATACTGAGGAGACGGTCCCGGAGCCTGCAACTGAGGATAGGCCACAAACGAGTAGACGGGACAGTCGAAATCAGAGATCCGATGATTCCGGGAGCTCCAATACCAGGACGGGTTCCACATCATCACAGGAAGAACAGACAACTGTTTCCCGGGAGCAAGAGAATACCACTACTCCCTCTAGCACCAATGAAAATGCAGGAGTGGAGTACCAGCAAAAGGTACTTTCCATCGCAAAGTATGTGGCCATGCAAAGTATAGATGTTTCAAGGAACACGGAACTCCAGGGGCTTCTGGCTTACCAGGCGTTCAAGGTCAATTCCAGGTATAACGGAAAGTATTATGATGTAGATATCTACAACGGTTTGTATGCGGCTTTGAAGAAACTTATATCCCCGGCCTATAATATCTATCCAAATTTGAGGAACTCCATCAAAGCCATTGAATGGTTGGATAGAACAGGGAGTATACTGACGGTCAGCAGTGACGGATCGGTTAAAATACTCTCCGGGAATTTTGCAGACAGGGCCTCTCAGATCAACCTGTCAGGCACAGGGCTAAATAATGAATGTCTTGCCATCAGTCCGGATGAGAGAATTGCAACTGTTGGAACCAATGGAGGAGGTCTGCTGTTCATTGAATTGGAAAACCGGGGTGATGTGATCCACAGGAACAGCGACCAGGGTAAGATCGTGCTTTTCCTTCAAAATCTTGGGAATACAGGCAGCTTTGTTTCTGCAGGGACCGAGAACAGGATCCTTAAATGGGAATATGGCAGTTTCGAGAGTTCTACACTTGTATCAACCGAAGCCCGACCCTCTGCATTGGCCGCTTCATCCGATGGTGGAAGTGTTGCTGTAGGGACCAGGGATGGTAAACTTTATGAATTAAGTGTAAATGCGCCGGATGGAATGAGGCAGGTTAACGACTTTGGGCGTAATCATATAAGGGCACTCACTTACAGTCCGGGAGGACAGTATCTGGTTGCCGGTCTTCTTGATGGATCACTACGGGTTTTGGCCGGAGATGGTCGACGCAACATTGCCACCTTAAGGGGGCCTGGTGCAAGGGTGACCGATCTGGCATACAGCCCGGATGGAAGATTCCTTGTGGCTGCTTCTCATGATGGAAATGTCTATCTGTGGAACACATTCGACTGGAGCAATCCACCTATTGTATTCGGCGAAAACAATGGATTTGTCCTTTCTGTATGTTTTAGCAAGAGCAGTGGATATTTTTACAGTGGCAGCGTGGATTATCCACGTTTGATCGGCAGGCCTTCAGAATCTGCACAGATGGCCACCGATTTTTGTTCACTGGTTGGAAGGAACCTTACCCAGGCTGAATGGGATCAGTATTTTGGAGGAGAGATCCCATATGAAAGAACCTGTCCTGGATTGAATTAATTAAAACAATCTGATATGCGTAAATGGATTCTCATCTTTATTCCACTGTTGGTAGGCTACCAATCTTTAACTGCTCAAGATTTGGTGGGGTGCACCCAGCTTCTTGAAGATGCAAGAGAAGCTTATGCAGCCGGAATGGTGGAACTTGTACCTGAACTGCTGCTCCCATGTCTTGAATCGGGGGGCCTGACAGGGACTTTGAAACAGGATGCTTATAAACTTGTGATCAATGCTTATCTGTTCGATTACCTCCCTGAGGAGGCGGATACCCTCATGACCGGTTTTGTAAATGATTTCCCCGATTACAGGGCCGGTGTTGATGATCCAGCCGAATTTGTATTGCTGCTTGAATCCAACCTTCTGGCCAGGGGCATCGATCCCAATGAAGTTATCGTCTCAGAAGATGATGTGACAGATCCCAGGATACGTTACAGGGTTCCATTCGACTATGGGAATTCACTGGGTTTCATACTGGGTCTTAATGGCACTTTTCCCCAGATCGTGGAAAGATACAGTCTCGGGGATCCTGCCCTTGATCAGGGAAGTTTTGGAATTTCACCCGGATTCCAGCTGGGTGCGACCATGAACCTGTTATTGGGTGGGAACATGGAGGCCTCTTTCGGATTGCATTATAACCGAACCAGGTTTAATTATACAGCCTCACCTCTGTCGTTTTCTACGTACGAATATGAGGAGTACCAGGACCATCTGCAGTTACCCGCTTCCATAATTTTCAAGTTAAATCCGGAGAGCAGTGGGGCATGTATTTACCTGCGTGTTGGAATTGTTGGAGACTATTTATTGACTGCTTCAGGCTCAGGCACAAGAAGCTATACAGAGTCTCTGAAAGATGTTGTCGTGGAGAAAACAGAGATCACAGATTCAAGGGCTCGGCTGAATTTACAAGGAATGGCTGGATTGGGAATCAGGATCCCGCTGGAGAAATCATTTATCTTCCTGGAAACCAGGTTTGTATCGGGAATATTTCTGGTGAACCGGGCAGAGAACCGTTACGAAAACCAGGACCTGATCTGGTTACTCTATCATGTGGATAGTGATTTCCGGAGTCACCAGCTGAGTTTCTCAGCCGGAATGGCCTGGAATCTTTAAAACTCTAGAAGTATTTGACCATGAAATATAAAATTATAGTTATAGCGGCACTAATCGGATTACTCTTCTCCTGTGAGAGGGAGATATCACCCGGGCAAGCCGAGATGTTCATGAAATATTATGGCAATTACCTGATGGATGAAGCACGGGATGTGGAGGTGTTGGACGACGGAGGGTACGCCATATGCGGGACCGGTTCGGTGTCGGATCAGGGCAAACGTATGGTGTTGATCATCACCGATGAGTATGGCAACATGATTGAAGGATTTCCAAAGTATTACACAGAGGAGGGATTGGAATCTGGTGCCAATACTATTGTGCCCATCCGGGGCGGACAGGGCGGATTTCTGTTGGCTGGCTACATAGAACGTCCGGTGGTGGGAAGTCAGGACTTAGTGCAAAAGCCAGTACAAAAGGATATGTTCCTGGTGAAGGTTTCCAGTACAGGGGAGGAGAGCTGGCATAAGAGTTATGGCTCCGCAGATGATGAAGTCATTCTCCATGCCACCACGAGGATTTCATCGGGTTATATGCTGGCAGGGTACCAGGTAAAGGACGGAAAATCAGATATTCTGATTATGGGCATTTATGAGGAGGGAGATTCTGTTGAATTGGGACTGAACTACAACAATCCTTATGCTGAGAATGGTACAGCAACCTACCTGCTCAATACGGGTGAGCAGTATTTATGCGTGTGTACCTACGACAAGATCGGTAAAGATGGCACCGACATTCTGGTCCTCAATTTCGACGATGAATTGAGTCCCATTGATAAGAATCTTACCGATGATTCCCATGAATATGGCACCTGCATACTTGAGGATGGTGAAAACAATTACCTGGTCCTGGGGAACCGTGTAAGTGATTTGGGAAAGGTTGAAATTGTTGTTCACCGCATAGAGACCAGGGGCTTGCTGATTACAAAATCGGTCTTGCTTGCAACCATTTCGGAGAGTAATATGGACTTAATAGGAGAAAGGTTTGTGAAAACAGCCGACGGAAGTTATGCCATTGTTGGTACAAGACAAGCAGATGGGATCCAGGATATTTTTCTCCAGTTTCTTACATCCGATTACATCGCATCCGGACGAATTATTTATGGGGCCACGGGCAACCAGTCAGGTGCCGATATTGAACTTCCCGAAGATGGAGGGCTTGTCCTTCTGGGCACCAGTAGTTTTGAAACGAACAGCATGATTTCGTTGATCAAGACCAACGACACTGGTAATCTTTAACGACTGTTTTACAGGGTAAAATGACGATTATGAGAAACATAATGTTTCCTTTATTTCTTATTCTCTTATGCCAGCTACCGCACACCCTAGCCGGTCAGATTACCGCCACCATCATAGGTGATGCATCGGAGCTTTGCACAGGGGATTCCGTAGCTGCATTTCTTAATTTTTCCGGAGGTGAAGGACCATGGAATGCTGTAATCAATGACAAAGATGG